>CALPVV020000044.1 GCA_943327105.2 Nitrosovibrio sp. Nv4 | reverse complement strand
CATGCTTCGGACTTTCAGAATCAAAATTGATTTGCTGAAAAGAACTGCTCTTTTCGCCTTCCCACAACACCGAGATCAATACCACTGGCTTGGTACCGGAAGTACTGGAGTTATTCACACGGTGACAGGTGACCATGATCCACGAATGGGAAATCTGGCCATTGATCATTCGAAGGTTGAAAGGTGAACAAGATGAATCAAAATAATGATGAGTTTTAAGCTTGGAACGCGGTCTCAAATTCACCACAGTTGAATTTTCGACTCCGGTCAAAGCGACCTCAAACTCTTTGCCGTTTTCTTGGTATCGGCCACGGGGAATCAAAATACCGGCTTCATCTTTACCGTTGGAAACCCGCACCCATTGCAAGCTGCCTTTGATCCAATCGGTTGGCTTGCCATTGACCTGAAAGTCTTCAGGTTCAAGATCGACCGCTGGATTGAAACTAACGAATGAAAAAGGATTGGCATCACGAAGAACCTTCTCGGCCATGTAATCGAATGGCTGAGGAGTGAGCGCTGATGAATGAAAACCAACCAGAAGAGAAAGCAAAAGAAGAAGTCTCATGCCGATAATCTATAAAAGAAAAAGCGCGAGCGCAAAGTTTTATCGATCAGTTTTGGTTTTGGATAAAATCTAGAATCCGGTCAATGCACTCTTGATGATGCCGATACCTTTAGACAACTCGGCTTCGGTAATCACCAATGGCGGAGCAAACCGAATGATGTGCTGATGGGTTTGCTTGGCAAGAAGTCCATGCTCGGCCATTTCATAACAGACTTCTTTTGCAGTGAACTTTTCACCTTTGCGTTGATGGGGCGTGATAACAGCTGCATTAAGAAGCCCCTTACCCCTGACTAATTCAACCACAGGTGAATTCATCGCCCGTAATTCACTTCGAAAAACATCACCCAACTGAGCCGCTTTTTCAGCGAGATTTTCTTCCAGTAAAACTTCAATTGCGGCACGTGCTACTACGCAAGCCAACGGGTTACCACCAAAAGTGGAACCATGTTCACCCGGTTTCAACGTCAGCATGACTTCATGAGAAGAAAGCACCGCCGAGATCGGCAATACCCCGCCTGAAAGAGCCTTCCCCAAAATCAACACATCGGGCTTTACTTGTTCATGATCACAAGCAAGCATCTTGCCTGTACGAGCTAGACCGGTCTGAACTTCATCTGCAACCATGAGTACGTTTGCGGCTTTCGTCAATTCACGCACTTTTTTCAAATAACCATCCGGTGGAACAACCACACCTGCTTCGCCTTGCATCGGTTCAAACATGAACCCCGCAACGGTCGGATCTTTCAATGCAAGCTCAAGCGCAACGGCATCACCAAAAGGAACTACAACATAACCAGGAATAAACGGACCAAACCCGCGACGTGAGTCCGGATCGGTGCTGGCAGAAATGATTCCAAGAGTGCGTCCGTGAAAGTTTTCATCGCATACGATGATCTTCGCCTGATTTTCGGGAATCTTTTTTACATCGTAACCCCATCGACGAGTCAGCTTCAGCGCTGTCTCTACCGCTTCCGCACCAGAATTCATCGGAAGCAACCGATCAAACTTCAGAAGGTCGCACATGAATTTCTCATAAGCACCAAGCTCGTTATTGTAGAACGCACGTGAAGTAAGAGTGAGTTTTTGAGCCTGCGTAGTAAGAGCTTTAATGATTTTCGGATGAGCATGTCCTTGATTCATCGCCGAGTATGCAGAAAGAAAATCAAGATATTCCTTTCCATCGACATCCCAAACACGGGCACCCTGACCGCGATCGAGTACCACCGGCAACGGTGCGTAATTGTTCGCACCGTATTGAAGTTCGACATCGATAAATTGCTGGGATTCAGGAGAAGGCTTCATGTCGACATTATAACCGAATTAGACACAGAGGGAAAGGGGCGAGCCAACCCCATGAAGGATGGACTAAAAATCAGGTTTTGTCTTAATCCGGATCGGTTTACGTGTGAACGGATGCATAAATTCAACTGATTCAGCGAGTAACATCAGTCGTTTCTCATCTTCACTCTGGAAATAACCTTTCCACTCTTCACTGTTACCATAAAGCGGATCACCCACGAGCGGATGGCCGATCATCTCGAAATGGCGACGAATTTGGTGGAAGCGTCCTGTAAATGGAAATACATGCACTAGAGAAAAAGACTTTCCGGAAATGCGCTGCACTTTTACGCGTTCATAATCGGTACGTGCTGATTCAACCTGTTCGGTCTTATTCTTTTTCAAACCCTTATTGATTGAACCTTCGCGAGGCAACTCACCTACACACCAAGCCATATAATACTTATCAACTTGCTGTTCTTTAAAAAGCCTGGTCATACCGGCGGCGGCGCGTGAATCAAGCGCAAATAAAACAAGTCCGGATGTATCGGCATCGATACGGTGAACCGGAAACAAACGCTGGGTCAGTTGTTCTTCGAGAAGTTCTTTGAAGCCATCGGCGTGATCATTGCGAGACTCACGGTAAGTGGCCAACCCAGAGGGTTTGTGCGCACCCAAAATCGAAGCATCGCGATAAACAACCTTGAACTTAGTCATTGCATTTCATGCTAACAAACAAAGCTTTTAAAAGCACATTTTATTCAATGATTATCGTTTAATCGCTCGGCTCCTTTACAGTATTCACTCGACAACCGACAAAATTAGACTTATATTCAGCCTACTTTATGAAATTTCCAGGACGCCGTAAAAGCAAGCACTACTTTCCCGTCGAAGAGAAAGAACGCGTTGACGTCAGTCAGAGTTTTGAGGCCGAGGATTCCTTTCACATTGTTGGAATCGATCAGCCACTGGTTGATATCGAATGCATGGTCGATGACGCATTTTTGGAAAAATACGGTCTCCAAAAAGGCCAGTCTCAGTTAATCGACAACAACACCTGTGACGAAATTTATTCAACCCTGAAGGGCCAGAAAAAAATCAAAGGTGAATTCGCAGGCGGAACCGTCGGCAACACCCTTCACAACTATTGCACTCTTTCAGATGAGCGCGCGGTACTTCTGGGTGCAATCACCAAAAACATCACCGTAGGCGATTATTCATTCAAATACATTTCTTCTACCTCTTCAAAGGTAGACCTCAATCATCTTCAACCTTGTGAATCGCCCATGGGTCGCGCGATGTGTTTCATCAGTCCCGATGGTGAACGCACATTCGGAATCAGCAAGGGCTGCATCAATGAACTGACTCCAGATTTCATACCCAACTCCATCGTGGAAACTTCGACTGCACTGTTGATTTCCGCATACATTCTTCGTGACGAAAACTGGCCAATTTTTCAATCAACCTTCAAAGCATGTGAGATTGCAAAAAAAGGCGGCGTTCCCATCGTACTGACACTCGGAACCAGTTCTTTGATTTCTGAAAAACGCGACTTCTTCGTCAAGTTCATCAAGGAACATGTCAATGTCCTTGCCATGAACATGGATGAAGCGCGTGCCCTGACCGGAATCGATGATCCACTCATGGCTCTTGAAAATGTGCTGGATTGGACCGATATCGCACTACTCACTGTCGGCGCTCAAGGACTTTATGTCGGCGCACTCGTCGACGAATCTAAAGCAAGACCAACTGAAGACAAACTTCATACCAAGTCGATCGTGAACTACAATCAGTACGAATATTCACGCGCGATGAAACGCATCGACTGCAAAAACCCTGTGAAGATGTATTCACACATCAATCCATTCATGGGCGGCCCTCACGTCATTCGTAACACCAATGGTGCCGGCGATGGTGCTCTCTCGGCTCTTTTGCATGATCTTTCAGCAAACCGCTACCACTCCAAGAGGGTTCCGAATTCACCAAAACACGATGCAAACTACCTGACCTATTCTTCGATCGGTCAGATCTGCAAATACGCAAACCGCGTGAGCTTTGAAATCTTGTCCCGAAATTCCCCACGCTTGTTCGGTGGATTACCCGAACGTGAAGAAAGCCTTGAAGAAGCCTCTTACTGGGCTAAATAATCAATCAGGTATCAGCGTATCGAGCGGCGTTTTCAAAAATCGCCATTCCTGATCCCGGTGCAGCCGCACGGGTAGGATTGATGTACCAATCTTCAGTATTGGTCCAACTCAAGAAATACTCCGGGTGCGGAAGCAAACCGAAAATTCTGCCGGTCATATCACATAAACCCCAAATACGGTCGCCCTTGGGCTCAACAGACGGATCACCACGAAGACAACCCATGCCAAGTCGATCCAACTTACCCTTGGCTTCAACATAAGCAGACGAATCGATCACGAATTCCGTGTTCTGCTCATTCAATGGAAGATCCATGGTTCCGAGACCACGCAACCACACACAACGTGTTCCGGTCGGAATGACTCGAACCCATTTTTCCTGGCTTTTTGCTTCATCATTCAAACGAAGGGCGTAGTCCTCACCGAATACCTTGAGATGCAAAAGTGATTCAAAACCAGAACCGACTCCCATGACCAATCCACCACGTTCGGCAAAACGATTCAGGTTCCAACCCAGTGCATGTTGAATTTTAAGCGCCAATACCCTGCCCGAACCCACGACAGATGAGTACGTGTTTCCACTGGGTAGAATCACCAATTTGTATTTGAGACTCAATTGGTCTTGTTCAAGTCGAAGCCGAATGGCTTCATCGATTTGAAGAACTTCAGCATCAAATCCAACCTGCTTCAAAGCGTAAGCAAATGCTTTTTCACCACGACTGCCCGGTGAAGACAAAATCAATGCACGGTACATACTCATACAAGATCCTCGATTGGAATGGTGTAAACACGATCTTCTTCATCACGAATCACGAGATGCGGAGTAGAGGTCACTTTCCCCACCCATTCCGACTCAATACCCAAGATCGCCCACTCTTCTTCCACTGCGTATCGTTCATTTTCGCCAACGCTGACGAAAAACCCACCAGGGAAGTAATGCTGAAGTCGCAATTCTGCGCCCAATTTCCGTTTCATCAAAGCGAAGGTCAACGTATTGATGACTCCGTTCATGCCTTGCTTGCCGGTAGAATAGTCGGAAGGCTCGATCGCAATCGCGCTATGCAGACTATTTTGATAACGACCTTCAAGCCCCGCCAACCAGCGGGTCGCCGGTTGATCAAACCCGCCAGGCAACCAATAAATTCGATCGTTCGCTTGCTTGAAATCTTCGCTTCGAATATTTCGAATGTCATTCAGTCGAGCTACCAATTGCAAGGCCAACCAATGAGAAGGGTTATCAGGCCTAGCTACAATTTCAAATTGCGTCAGTTGAATTCCGTAATCACTCTCAACGTTCTTGATCACCTGATACCAAGGCTTAAGACCATTCATCATCGACGCCTGCATGGAACGAATCTGACCACCAAGTGCCGTACATTTACGAAGCAGATATTCCATGTGAACGGTGTTGAATTCTTCACCACAGAGATCGCTCAGCACCATCAAACCGGTCCAGAAGTTCGGATCAGGCCTCAAAACAACAGGCGAAGCAATGCTGGCATGGTATTGCTCTGGCTTCAGCAACAACTCTTCAACCGCGTATCGATTCTTGAAACGAAGGGGTTGAATTCTTTTTTCACCCTTGAGACCCGTGTGAAAAATAGGTTCATCCAGCAACAGTTCTTCTGGCTCGATCGGTTCCGTCTTGAAGAACTCGCGAATGTTCATCTGTAACTTCACCTGATTTTGATGAATAACCCGAACATCACCATTGAGATTGCTGGTGCCAAGATGGAAATAAGGAATTCCACGAAGACTCAATTCGTTCAACAGCCACGCTTTTTGTTCAGGACGAACACCCCAAATCTGACTCAACGTCATCGGCTTTTCGAGCGCGGACTTGAACCAGTTTTCACAACCATCGAGAAACAAATCAAAACCATAAGAGAGCGGCGTTGCGCGCTTTAATACTTCAAGCAAGCTCAGGCCAGCACAAGGCAACACATACGAGATTGCTTTGGCATCTCTCGCATACTGGAGAGCCGATTTCAAATTCTCTACAAAAACCAGATCCTGGTAAGCTGGAGATTCACGATCACCGATCCAGATGAAGTCAGCTTTTTCAGAGCCTTCAATTGAAGGATTCTTCTGCATCGAAATTCCAAGCGTGGTCGACCAGAAATAAGATGGTTCGGTCTCGTTGCTGTCTTCATACAACTTCATCTGAACAATCGGAGTGGCCGTTGTTTCAGAGACGTCTTTCATCGAATTTTCAAATTCATCCTTCACTCGAACAGGATGGTTTCCATGCTCTTCGCCGAGCCAGACCCTCTTTGCATTCGGAAGAACACCCAATACCGTTTGAAGGTGGGTATTGAAACCTTCTGCAACATCTTCAAGCTGCTGAAGAGCAAGATGAAATTCCATTTCCATTCGCGTATTCAACAACAATGCATCGGAAGCGAAGCGGACTTCAGGTCGCAAGGTCCACTCTTCTTCAATTTGTGTGTATTGACGCTCATAAACGGGCACAGTCACCCTGAAGAGTTCTTGAATGCGGGACCAGTTCATGGACTCATCAACCGGATGTTCCATTTGACGGAACTGAAGCAACCTGGAACGTGAATTGGATGGAGTGTTGCTGAGATATTTGGAAACCTGTTCGCCTTGGAATCGGGCATTTTTCTTGAGTTCATCTTCAGAGATGAGCGACCAAGACTCACTCTTGTCACCAGCAAACCAGTTGCGTGATATCCATTCAAGATCGGACTGAGTAAGCTTCACCCCTTCAATCAACAACAATTCACCGGTAATTGCCGACTTCACCGCATGTGAATCACCCAATACGGTTTGAAAGACATCTTTGAT
Source organism: Nitrosovibrio sp. Nv4 (assembly GCA_943327105.2). Classification (GTDB taxonomy): domain Bacteria; phylum Bdellovibrionota; class UBA1018; order UBA1018; family CAIMNF01; genus CAIMNF01. The sequence goes on along the minus strand of CALPVV020000044.1, from coordinate 11,179 downwards.
CACGTTTGCTTCTTCATCATGATAAGAGAAACGCTTTCTTTTTTCGATACCATGAAAAACACCCGGACGAAATGGTGCCGCCTGCATCAGATCTTGAAGTGTACCAGAACTACCCGCTGCCGAAGGCAGCAGATCACCGGTAAACAACCAATGGGTCACCGGAATCTTGAATACCTGCTGAATGGTTTGAATCACACGGTCTCGCTGTCCATCCAATTCCAACCAGCAGCATTTCAATTTACGAATCCAGCGGATCTTCTCTGCCAACTGCGGATGAATCTCCATGATTTTCTGATGGATTCGACGCGCTTCCGGATCTACAAATTCGGCCTTATAACCGGTTTCTACTCTGACAAACATGATGCAATCCCTGAGATCATTTTTTGATATTGGGTTGAAAAACCACCCTTGATTTTCGAATCAAGCCAAGGAGCAGGCTCGGAACAATTCCGTTTCCAATCGACAATACCCTTTGACTTCGCTTGCTGCTGAAGTTCGCTGACCACCTTGCCCCAAACGGTGCTTGAATAATAACGATGCAGATCGGATTCCAATTCAATAAAATCAATCGAACATCCAAGATAAACAAATTCGACTTCCGGGTTTGACGCTGTATCCAGACCCATTCGTATGCGAATCGTCTTGCGCTCATGAATGGGGCTGATCACCATCAACTGATATTGAATGAAGCCTGCAATCCACGACGCACGCAAAATCAATTCTTGCAATTTCTCGGGTGAAAGACCGGTAATCAATAAAGCTTCGGTATACGAGACTTCCGGGGCGATCGTTTTCTGTACACACTTGAATTCCACTTCTGGAAAATCACCTGAGCCAAAAGAACATTCTATATCGAAAGGAAGCGCCTTCTTGCCTTCTTTCATTCTCCAGGAAGAAAAATCCCAAAGAGGTTTGCCCATGACGGTCACCGGATTGATTTTTTCTTCATGATAAAACTCATTTAAAAGATAATAACGTTCATCCCGATTCATCACTTCTGAATTGAGGGGAACGGGGTCCATCACTCCGGCCTTGAAACTGGATTCACTGAGCACACCAAGATCACTGTTTCTCATGGGGAAGCATTCGGCCACCTCATTGAGATTTGCTGTGACCTTGCCATTCTTCAAAACAGTCGACGCAGATTTGCGAAACGCATGGGCTTCAGGCGAACGAAAATATTTTGCCCACTCGTCCTTTGAAGCATTCTTCAAATTGATGAATGCCTCAATGAAGGCATGAAGCCTTCCACGATGGGGAATGCCATCAGGCATACGGCCCCAATCGAAGACTGAAAAGGAATCAAGATACTTTCTGGCAACTACGGAATGAAATCCAAAAACGTCCTGATTGGAGCTTCTGGAGATTGGTTCGAACATGACAGAAATTTATCGGTCACTGATCCAAGTGCGCAAGAGGATTCAGATAAAGTCGGAAAGTTTTATGTCCATCGACATGGGCTTCACGGCGAATGGCGTAAACGCCGCTACCCTTTTGATCCATGAGACTTTCGTAAAACTCGGGGTCGGACTCCTGAATTTCGCGTACTGATTTGCCGGCGTGAACACCATAATCGAGAATCACATCTTCTTCTTTTAAGATTCCAGTAACCGGGCTATGCGTTGAATGATTCATTAAGAAACTAAACTCCAGCTCTTATTTTGAACCTTCTTCGAGCACCTGACAATCGTCAATAAAATGACTCATTTGCCGCCAATTCGGTCTAAACCACCCATATATGGCTGAAGGGCCTTTGGAACATAAATAGAACCATTTTCGAGCTGGTGATTCTCAATCAACGGAATCAAAATGCGCGGCGTGGCAACAGCGGTATTGTTAAGAGTATGAATGAACTTCACCTTCTCATCTTTGTCGCGGTAACGAAGATTCGCGCGGCGCGCCTGCCAATCATGCAAACTAGAGCAAGAATGGGTTTCACGATAACGCTTTTCGGAAGGAACCCAACACTCGAGGTCATGCATGCGATACTTACCCGCACCCATGTCACCCGTGCACACTTCAATTACCCGATACGGCAATTCAAATGCCTGAACAATTTCTTCTGACGTTTTCAAAATTTCGTTGTGCCAGAAAGCCGATTCCTCAGCGTCATTTCTACAAAACACGAACTGTTCAACTTTATTGAACTGATGAACACGCATCAAGCCGCGCACGTCTTTACCAGTGCTACCCGCCTCACGACGGAAACAGGGTGAGAAACCGGTATAACGCATCGGCAATTGAGACTCGCTCATGATCTCGCCACTATGAAGTGACGTGATCGGCACTTCAGCTGTACCGGAAAGATAAAGATCATCAGCAGGAAGATAATAAACCTGATCACGACCTGCTGGAAAGTGACCGGTTCCGTAGAGTGCGGCTTCACGAATCATCGCCGGCACGGTAATCACCTGAGATCCTTTTTTTGCAAGCAAATCGAGGGCAAAGCGAATCACGGCGAACTCATAAAGCGCGAGCTCATTTTTGAGGGCAAGCATTCGGCTTCCCGAAACAGCGGCCATGCGCTCAAATTCCGCCCAATTGTTTTTCAGGATGATATCGACGTGATCTTTCATCGCGAACGGAAACTCAGGAAGTGTACCTGCTTTTTTACGCTCAACATTTTCAGAATCATCCAAACCAACAGGAGCGTCCACTGCAGGAACGAGCGGAGTAAGCCAGAGCAACTTTTTCAGTTCCTCTTCCTTTGCATTTACTTCCGGTTCGAGTTGAGAAATCTGCTGACCAACGGCCTTTCCTTTTTCAATCAAGCCGGGACGATCAGCAGGAGTTGCTTTTGGAACAAGCTTCGCTGTCGCATTCTTTTCTTCCTGAAGAACCTGAAGTTTTTTCTTCAGCTCGAGCACTTGCTGATCAACACCGAGCAGCTCATCGAGATTCAAATTCACTTTTTTCTGGGTGATGGCTTTTTTAACGGCTTCTACGTTGTCGCGGATATATTTAATGTCAAGCATGCCAAAAGCTTACACGCTTGCGCACTAAGTTATCAACGGTAAACCCTAAGGTTTTGAGGTATTGTCCTCATCACCGAGCACACCGAGCATCGACTCAACCATGTCCATTTTCCTGATTAAAACGGAATAAGGGGTCCAAATACCCTTTTCAGTCCAGTCCACTATGGCATCCATGGTGGAGGTCATCACCAGGACATTGGCTCTGGTTTGACGAACATTCACGATTAAATCAAGATTTTGAGAACTCTTTTTCCTGAAAAACGAATCGGCAGAAGTACTAGTTTGACAACCATTCATGGCAATCAACTGGTAGCCATCGAATTGAGCTACGGCATTGTCCATCTGAAAACCGGAATGGCCACTGTAAATCAGAACAGAACTTTTCGGCGCCAGGCTCTCCAGTTGTTTTTGAAAATCATCAAACGACAACTTCTGCTCGGGTATGGAAAAAACCGAATTCCCGAAAATCATATTCACTTCAATGCGAATCGAACCAGCACTCTTCTCCCATGTTTCCCGGAGAGAAGTATACTGGTCACTTTGAGAATCGATCAACACTGGCAACCGGGTTTCTATCTCGCTCTTTTGGAAACCGTTTTTTTTCAGATGACTGATCACTTCGGAATACTCTACCTTGCTTGGATCCATTTGCTGGCCCCTTGCAATTTCATGATCAGATCGAGGGTCCATCTTACCAACGAGATAAGCGATGCGAATCACCCCATCGCGAACCATTCGCGGATATTCAGGATAAGTTTCTGATCGAACATCCCGTACTTCTGAAAGGGTGGTTTTGATGGCCTGGTAACTGATTCCGCATTTTTTGCTGGCAAACGGATTCCAAGTAAAAGGCAATGCTGCCGGATCATAGGAACGATCCCAACGATTCGTGCAGTAGTAAATCAATTCCCGATCAATGGATGAAATCGATTCAATATCGATTGGCAGATAAACTTCATACGCCTTCAGCCCCACTTCATCGATCACCACTTTACCATGATAGCGGTAAAACACGCCAACTCTGCCATCATCGTGCTCAATCACTTCATCAAGTGTGATGTCGCCTTTTTGATAAAGTGGACCACCGGTAAAATTCCGATTCGGAACTTTACGTTCGATCGCCATCGACCCCACCAGATACCCGGCTTGTTGCTCGGCCAACTTCAGGTATTGATCACGGTCATTTTTCTTTGTTGTCATGAGACTGGCACTGAAACTCATCTGATAAACCGCATGCGGCTTGACAAACACATCAGTGACCGAGGCATGAGCAGATTTCATCAGTATGAAAAAAGCGATCAATGAAACCATATCAACTCACCCGTTTAGCGATGAACTTTTTCATTTCTTCAAGGTCGTTGGTCGATGCATTTATTATCCATTCAGAGGAAGGGTAAGCCACCGCTACTACCCCTTCTTCACATCGACCGAGGCAACCCGATTTATTGATGCGCATTTTTTTTGAAAAACCCTGAGTCTTTGCCCACGCCTTCAATTCTTCCAGCATCAGGTTTGCGCCTTTGGCAGCACAATCTTTGCCGTTTTCGCGGGCATTGGTACAAATCAAAAAATGGAATTCGAGTTTACTCGGTACTTCGTTCATAGTTCCGAGGATTTTAATGTAGCAGACTTTTTTAGTCAACTACATAAAACCCAGTTAACTAATCTGATTGAGTCGAAGCAAATCGAGCACCCGATCCACTTCCTCTTCACTGTTAAAGGCATGAATCGACACGCGAATAAAGTCACCGCGCTTGATCAGGGCAACTGAAGAATCCTTGCAGGTCTTGATGAATTTTTCTTCCAATTCTTTCGGCAATACAAAACTCGTAATTCCACTCGGCTGATTCATTGGTGAAACCATTTTGAAACCGGGCGAAACCCCTTCGCCCAACTCAATCAACCCACGCCGAAAAATCTGACTCAGACGTGCGATCTCTTCCGCGATCACTTCCATTCCTGGTGCCATCAGAACTTCAATTGCCGAATCCAGTGCAAGAAGCGCTGAAAATGAAAATGCACCGGGTTCAAATTTACGAGCCGAGTTTTCCATCGGCGCCGATTGATCGGCAAACGAGCCGAATCGATTGAACGTTCCGCACCCCACCACGGTTGGAACCAATAAACTCATGAAATCTTTTTTAGCTGCAAGAAACCCCTGCCCCACCATTCCGCACATCCACTTGTGGGCACCACCCGCAACGAAATCTACCGGAAGATCATGAAAAGAAAATGGCAACTGACCAAGCCCCTGAATGCCATCAACCACCAGATAGGCACCAACAGCATGGGCCCGATCACCGATCTTTTTCAAATCAAGCACGGCACCGGTTTGAAATTGTACCCATGAAACAGCGACAATCTTCACGCCCGGTTGAATCGCAGCCATCACTTTTTCAGACAACTGATCACCCGATGCAAATTCAACCGAACCCGACTCACCAGATGAAATGACCTTTAATTTTGCGCCAGCACGGGAACAAGCTTCGCTCCAGGGATAAAAATTCGATGCGTATTCCTGATCAAGCACTACGACTTCATCACCAACTTTGAGCGGAAACCCCAACGCAGCTTGAGACAATGCAGTCGCCACATTGGGAACAAACGCAACAGACTCGACATCGGCATCTAGAAACCGGGCCAGATTTTTTCGGGCTCTGACCAGCATCTCAAAAAGATCTTGATCACGAAGAGAAGCATGTAACTGCCCGTCGGTGACAAACTTCACTAAACGTTCTGCAGCGGTACGGGGCAATGGAGTCCTTCCCGCACTATTGAAATGGATTCCCTCGCGAGATGAAAATTCATTTTTGAACTCTTGCAATCGGCTCATCACATCCCTTTCTACATTCGATCGAGCTGTCGCTCGAGATCGTAAGTCAGTTCATCCCAATAGCGTGGCGATTCAAAATGTGGAAACGCTCGCTGAAACGCAGGGTCTTCATAACGTTTTGCAATCCAGGTGGCATAATGAATCATGCGAAGCGCACGCAAGGGTTCAACCAGATTCATGCTCCCCATCGGCAAGTCATTCATCATGTGATAGCCGTCGACCAAAATTTGAAGTTGATCAGGGTCGGGCGCCAACAACCAAAGATCTTGCACCGGTGGCCCCACCACCATGTCATCGAAATCGATGAAAAACGGCCCGAGTTTTTCGTTCCACAAAATATTTCCCGCATGACAGTCACCATGAATGCGTTGAAGCGGTTGCCCTTTGAATCGATTTTCCGAACGCAAGATAATTTCATTCACGCACTCATCAAAGCGACGCTCGACATGCGGACTCACACAGCCTGCACTCAAAAGAAAATCAAGCGATGCCCGACCATAAGTTGCCGGTGTGAGGTGCACCCGATGATTCGCCTTTTTGGTTTCACCAACCAAATGCATGCGGGCAATCAAGCGACCGAGTTGTTCCAGCTTTTCACGAGGTAGATCTTCCGGCTGACGACCACCGACTTTAGGGTAGAGACAATAAAACAATCCCTGATCACTTCTTCGAAGCGTATCGCCAGGCTGCTCGAAGTAATGGGGAACAACGACCGGAATCTCGGCATCCTTGATGTCGAGCATGAACTCATGTTCTTCACGGATCTGTTCTTCAGTCCATCTTCCCGGACGGTAGAATTTCACCACATGCCGGGTCTTTACTCCGGTGTTCACATCTTCAAACTCAATTTCATAGACACGGTTTTCAAAACTGGCCAATGGTTGACAATAACCCGTGCAATAGCGTCGCTCGCCCAATACAGGGTGCTTCTCAATCGCATTCATCACCTGGTCAGGGGTGAGCTCAAAAAAATACTGGGTTGGCCCATCGCCCCAACTGAGTTTTGCCGGTTTTTGTTCCATGATTTCCCCTATCTCCGAGAGCTTACATTAAAATTGTCGCCCACGCCGAAGTTTGTTAAATACAACGCATGGCAATCAATACCCAACCGAAGAAATCTCCACTCATCGTGATTTTCACCACCGTCTTTCTTGATCTGATCGGTTTTGGAATCATCATTCCACTGGTCGGAATTTACGGTCGTGAATATGGCGCAAGCACCCTTGAACTTGCCATACTGGGTTCAATCTATTCTTTGATGCAATTTTTCTTTTCTCCGGTCTGGGGTCGCCTCTCAGATAAACATGGCCGCCGACCGATTTTGTTGATGTCACTTGCCGGCTCGGTGATTTCATATTTCTTGTTCGCGTTTTCCAATACACTTGGCTTATTGATCGTGTCACGAGCCCTTGCCGGAATTTTTGCCGCCAACATTTCTACCGCTCAAGCATACATTGCCGATGTCACAAAACCGGAAGACCGAGCAAAAGGCATGGGGCTGATTGGCGCCGCATTCGGAATCGGCTTTACTCTTGGGCCCCCGGTTGGCGGTATTTCTGTCGCAAAATTGGGCATGAGCGCACCGGGAATCATCGCTGGCTCACTTTGTCTTTTGAACCTGATTCTTGCCTATTTCCGACTGGAAGAAAGTCTCTCACCCGAGCTTCGTGCGAAGGCTTATGAGTCCAGCTCCCGAAAAGGGCGCTTTGCCCAGTACGAAACCTTTCTTTCGATTCGTCACAACAAGGCCCTCCTTCTTGCCATTTTTTCTACCTTCTTTGCGACCTTCGCTTTTTCAAATCTTGAACAGGTGTTTTCACTCTTCATTCAAAGCAAGTTTCAGCTCATGACTGAAGAAGCTGCGTATAAGACGGGCATGATTCTCATGTGGTCGGGCGTTTTGGGTGCAATCATTCAAGGTGGATTGATTCGCAAACTGGTACCAAAACACGGTGAAGCAAAATTGCTCATCATCGGCCTTTTTACTCAGGCCTTGGCGATGGTGCTATTTTCACAAAGCCCTACCTACGGCTCATTCTTTATTACCGCCATCCCACTCGCTTTTGGCTCAGGGCTCATCAACCCGACTTTGGCATCACTCGTCTCAAAGGGCGCGGGCCAACATGAGCAGGGAGCAGTGATCGGACTCAAGGAAGGCATGAGTAGTCTTGCTCGCATTTTTGGCCCTCTTTCCGGATTGTTAGCGTTCGGAGTTAAAGCATCACTTCCATTCTACATTGGTGCATTTACCGTTTCTGCACTTGGCCTGATTTGGCTCAACCGCAAAAACGTATAAATAAAATTAATGACCGCTAATTTATTTTTATAATCAATTTATTGCAGTTTCCGATTACCGCGGGGATACTAGTTAAGTTCACTCTCGGTTTAATTAACGTTCGTCCCAAGGATGGGAAGGGGAAACATGAAATCTGCAATTATTGCCGTTCTGGCAATTTGTTCACTCACCAATACATCAGCGTTCGCCAGCGAGAAAGTCATCTACGGAATCGATAACCGTAAAGACCTTTTCGAAGTCACGAACCCGATGCACTTAAAACTCGCTGACTCAACCGTTGCGTTAGTCAGACGTAATGATATGACTCAAAACTCTTCGGGGATGATTCGTATTTTTGCCGGCACTCTTGAGCAAGCCATGGGCGTTTGCAAAAAAGAGCGCTTCTCAGACCAACCGTCCGGTGGTTTTTGTTCAGGCTCACTCATCGGCAAAGGCTTGATTCTGACCGCAGGTCACTGCATCACCAGCATGAGTGATTGCCAATCGACTTCTTTCGTATTCGGATATGCCGTGAATAAAAAAGGCACCTACCCTTCTGAAGTTCCTTCACAAGATGTAGTTGGCTGTAAAAATATCGTATACCGCGTTCAAGAAGGCAAAGGCGCAGACTTCGCGATCATCGAAATTGATCGTGAAATCACTCAACACGAACCTTTGAAATTAGCGAATCGCACCACCAAGAACGAACTTAAGCGTGGCGACAAGCTTTTGATGATCGGTCACCCATCTGGTATTCCGACCAAAATCGATGACGGCGCGTCTGTTCGTGACCCTTCTCCGAAAGGCTATCTTGTGGCCAACACTGACAGCTACGGTGGTAACTCGGGTTCTGCAGTATTCAATCTTGCTACAGGCGAAATTGAAGGCGTATTGGTTCGTGGCGAGACTGACTTCGTTTATCAAAACGGTTGCTACGTTTCAAACGTATGTGATGAAAACGGCTGCCGCGGTGAAGATATCACTAAAATCTCCAGCGTTCTTCCTAAAATGCCTTAGGGGTGCCTGACTACTTTCCTATGCTGCACGCAGCATTTTGATAGGTCAAAAATACAAATAAAAAGGCCCGGTGGGATTTCCACCGGGCCTTTTTCATTAACTGCTTTAGAACAGCCAAAACTCATTATTTTTACGCGCCAAGCATAGGAAAGTAGTCAGGCACCGCTACTAACCGCGCTGATGAAGAAAAGCTTGAACGATTTCTTGGGAAGAAACCGTCGCCGTTCCCCGCTTCGAAACCTCAACACCGGCTGCAAGATTCGAAATATAGGCTGCATCTTCAAGCGATGCCCCAGTTGCAAGCACCAACGCCATGACTGAAATCACCGTGTCGCCCGCACCTGAAACATCGTAAACCTCTTGGGCAAAGGTGGGAATCAGGGTTGGCTGGGTTTTGGAATTCTTGAAAATCGCCATCCCATCTTTTCCCAAAGTAATCACCAGACTCTCTGAACGGGTTTTTGACATGATCTTGCGACCAACAGTAAGCAAGGTGTCTTGATCGACAATCTTCTCACCTGCCAATTGCTCTGCTTCTTTTTTATTCGGCGTGAGCAAAGTCGCTTCCGAGTACCAAGTCAAAGGCGTCTTCAGATGCGGATCAACCAGAACCGGAATCTTTTTCGCTTTTGCAGCTTTCACTGCCATCGAAATGGTTTTTTCTTGAAGCAACCCTTTTGCGTAATCTTCAATGATCAAGGCGTCAGCGGTTGCGATCGACTTCAACACCGATGCCTGAATCTTTTTTTGAATTACAGGCGACAAAGCATGCGTATCTTCGTAATCAATCCGAATCATCTGCTGCGATTCACCGATGATTCGTTCTTTCAAAATGGTACGACGGGAAGCATCGACCACCAAACCCTTTGCTGGAATTTTGCGCTCTTCGAGCATGTTGATCAGATCGATTGCATTGCGATCCTTGCCTACTACACCACTCAATACGGGCAAACCCGCAAGCGCGATCACGTTGTCGGCAACGTTAGATGCAAGACCAAGCTTCAAATACTCACGCTGAACACTGACAATCGGCACTGGCGCTTCCGGAGAAATACGCTCGACCGAACCAATCGTGTAGCGATCAATACCCACATCGCCAAGTACCGCAATTTTCTTTTTCTTGAATGCCGCCAGAATCGATAGCAGCTGTTCTTCTGTCATTTGCGCGTATGGTTTCATAGTCCTGCACGTTCCTTGATCATTGCAACCATCGACTCGACCACCTGATCAAGAGTCAATGTAGTGGTATCAATTTCAATCGCACCCTCGGCTTTTCTCAACGGCGCTATCGCACGTGTAGAATCACCTTCATCACGAGCACGAATCTGTTCGCGCAGTTCTTCAAAAGAAGGAATATCGCCCCCTTGAGCCTCAAGCTCATCGAGACGTCTTTTCGCACGGGCATCAATATCTGCGGTCAAAAAGAACTTGATGTCTGCATCGGGAAAAATCACCGTGCCGATGTCTCGCCCCTCAAGAATCGAAGGCGAAGACAACCCGAGTGAACGCTGCAAATCTTTCAAGGCAGCACGAACACCCGGTACAGCCGACACTCTTGAAGCCATCATGCTCATGTCAGGAGTGCGAATCAAACCAGTGACGTCATTGCCGTTCACGAACAAACGATTCGATGGGTTCTTGCCAGGAATACGTTGGAACTCGAACTTTGCCTTTTGTGCGATCTTCGCAATGGCAGCGTGATCACTTTCATCGAAATCAAGGCCAAATCCAGCTTCCGTGGCCAGATAGGCGATTCCGCGATAAAGCGCGCCGGTATCAACGTGAATCAACCCCAACAGTTTGGAAATACGTTTTGTTGCCGTACTCTTGCCTGTTCCAGCAGGACCATCGACTGCAACTACGAATTTTTTAGACATGGTCTCAACCTCTCAGTTTTTCAAATGCTTTGATCGCGGCTTTATTTTGTGCTTCGGTGCCGATCGAAACGCGCAACCAATCATTCATTCCGTAATTGGCAACAGGCCTGAAGATCAGACCCATTTTGAGGCACTCATGAAAAATCTCCGCGCCTTCTTTGCCGAATCCAAGACGGGTATTGATCAAATAAAAATTCCCTTG
>CALPVV020000043.1 GCA_943327105.2 Nitrosovibrio sp. Nv4 | reverse complement strand
CAAGAACAATTAGGCTTGATTCAGTTTTATGTTGAATATCTTCTTGAGAGTCTGACCACACCCTACGAACAACTCTCTTTTGAAATCAGTCTGCACTAGATCTTTTATTATTCTCAGCGACATTTCGATTTTCTTAACATGAGCTCGTTTTATTGACGCTTCAATCATCTTCCGTTACCCCTGATTTACGGCTTAAGCCAATGCTAATCACTGCATAAAAAGGAGTAACAACGAAATGAAAAAAATACTGAGTCTATTCATCGCAACAGCAATGATCTTGAACGCACCATGGGCGACCTCGTCGTCTTTTGCATCTGCACAAGACCACACACGGATGATTGAAAAAACTTTCAATCAGTTCCGCTACAACATGACGGTGAACCTGAATACGAATGATCCGCAACATGAGACTAAAGCAATCAACGAATTCAAAACCAGAATTGCCGAGATTGAAAAACAAGGTGTATCGGCGCTTGAAATCATGAACTACATGCGTACCAAAACATTGGATGCATCTGTTCGTGCCGATTTCGATCGCATGCTTTCCACCATTGACTCTGAAAAAATGAGCAGTGAAGAAGCCGGCAACATGGCAATGAAGTTCATGGCATCAAAATACCAAAGTGGCGCAAGCTATAGCGGTGGTGGTAGCGCAAGCATGCGTGGAGTCATGGTTGTGATTGGTTTGGTAATCGTGGGAGTGGTTACTTATTTTGTGATTAAACACATTAAAGAACGCCACCACACTCAAACCAATACAAACACCAACACCAGTACAGATACTGATACCGACACTGATACAGATACAGACACTGATACAGATACAGATACAGATACAGACACTGATACAGATACTGACACCAATACCAATACTGGTACTACGATCGTATATTGCTGCAATGCCATGAGTGGTAACGCTGTTCCAGCAAGCCCTAACGGCTGTTTCAACGGTGCTGCCCTCTACCAGGTCAATTCACCTGAAGAATGTGTTAAAATCGGTAGCCCTGATTATAAAAACAACTAGTACACAGCCTAACAATGAATAAAACGAAAAAAGAGGGCGTTGCTGACGCTCTCTTTTTTTATTTACACTTGTTCTAAGCATGCTTAAAATTTCTGTTATGAAAACACTTACAACACTTGCACTCTTATTCTGTATTTCAATTCCATCTTTTGCTGCTGATAAAGCGGCAGATAAAAAAACAAAAAATCCGGTTGCCGTAATCAAAACCAATATGGGCACCATCACGCTCACATTGTTCAAAGACAAGGCTCCGAAGACGGTAGAAAACTTCATCGGTCTTGCAAAAGGCACCAAAACCTGGACAGACCCGAAAACCAATAAAGAGATGAAAGGTAAATCTCTCTACAAGGGCACTATTTTTCACCGCGTGATTCCTGATTTCATGATTCAGGGTGGAGATCCGCTCGGACAAGGCGTTGGTGGCCCAGGTTATCGCTTTGAAGATGAGTTCAGTCCACTCGACAGTTTCAATAAAGCAGGAATTCTTGCCATGGCAAACGCGGGCCCGAATACAAACGGTTCACAATTTTTTATTACCGTGGCACCAACCCCTCACCTGAATCAGCGTCACACTATTTTTGGGGAAGTGACCTCGGGCCTTGATGTGGTGATGAAAATTTCAAAAGCAGAGCGTGATGCAATGGATCGCCCAAACAAAGAAGTGAAAATTGAAACCATCACGATCAAATAATTGATCAAAAAATGAAAAAGAAAAGCCGGGCTCTCGAAAGGGAATCCGGCTTTTTACATTTGAGGAAACAGATCGAGAAGCTTCTTCAACAATTCCGGATTATAAATCGCTTTTGATGGATTCGATATTTGATTTTCACGCATTATGGATAATGCATCACCAGGTGAAAGAGTCGGTTGCCCCGGCTTTAACGAAGTCATTTCATCAAAACGATCGGCAATGGCAAGGATCTGAGCTTCCTTGCACATGCGATCACCGAAAATGCCATTCGGATAACCACTTCCATCAAAATGCTCATGATGCTGTAAAATGGCTTTCGTCACAATTTCCGGAACAACAATCTTGCGGTTCTTGATCATTTTTACGGAAATTTCAGGATGTTTTTTATAGATCTCTTTCTGTTCCGGGGTCATCTGATCGAATTCAACATACTGGAGCTCCGCCGGCAGTTCAGCAATACCGATATCGTGCATCAATCCCGCAAGAGCAAGATCTTCGGGTTTTCCAATTCCAAGTCCCATCGAAAACAATGCAGCCAGAGTCGAGACATTGCTCGAATGTGAATAAGAACCGCCCTGCTCACCCATCACTTGCTGAATACGCGCATACCATTCGTTTTCAGCGCCATCGAGGATGAAGGTTTTCACGATCTCACCGCAATCTTTCAAGATCGATTGACCGGCTTCAAACCCTGAAGCCTCTTCAGTGAATAGCCCGCTGATCAATTCTCGCACAGCTGAAGACATCTTTTCACGTCGCTCGGTTACACTGATTGCCGGGTTGCCATCGATACTCTTCAATCGCTTTGCAGAATAGGTATAAAATTTCTGCATCTGTTCTGCAGGAACGAAGACGTTGTTCATCTTGTTCTTTTTCAGTTTTTCAACCCGATCGGCATCGAGTGAATCACCAGCGGAATTGATCTTGATATATTTCTTGTTCACCGAAAGAAGCACACTGACATCAAAATCGAGTGATGAACCCGGTTCGATATCAATGATTTTTACAGGCCGATGAATTCGAATCGCGCCATTGCTGGCTTTTGCCATCTCTTCACTTACGGCTGAACGCAAATTGACCGTATCCATCGGAAAGAGGAAGGCGTCAGTAAAACCGTTTTTAATGAAGTTTTTTCTTTCGAATCCGGCCTTTGTCGTGAAACTCAGAAATACAGGAATATTTTGATATTTCATTCGAAGGGTTTGTGCCAACTCAATAACCGAAAGATCACCCTTTGGTTCACCAGCAATCACCAGACAGGGTTCAACCTTCAAATCTTCCATCAACTTATCGAGATCAAGAGGCAAACAGACCAGCCTGGCAGGGGCTAGAATATCGCTTAGTGCTTTATTCACATCCTCTTGCAAGCCGACCGTTAAAATCACCAGGGTATCTTTGAGTGTGTCTGAATTAACCATCTTCGTTTAATTATAGGAGAGTTTTTTTTTATATTCAGACTAAATATTAATTGACCTTAACAGTCGGGAATGGGAAACTGAATACAGGAGGGCGTTCATGAAACACCAAGCAGATATGCTGGCAACGAATGCACTAGACGATAAGCAAATCACGACCTGCGTGGAGGACCCACGGTAAGCAAAGCGTGAGTGATGCACCTGATATCGGTGAGGCTCACGGACTGTAGAATTCTTCCCTGGCCGGGAGGTTTGGCTATAGATAGTAAGGTCTTAACTAGCAATCGTAAGGGAACAAAGGATAGGGAGCTGGAACAATATACACTCAGCGAAGATCTACCCCCACCCCCGAATAACAAGTCGTAACAGACTTATGGACCCGGGCTCACATGCCCGGGTCTTTTTTTTGTTTTAAGTTATACTGAATTTATGGATAGAAAGATTGAAGATTTAATCGCAATCGATGGTAAAAAAGAAGCATCCATTTTGCTGGCGTCACTTGATTCATCGCAACGTGAACGCATATTAGCTGAGATCGGAGCACGAGATCCAGCTCTTGCCCAACTTCTACGCAAAGGTCTTTTTCAATTCGAACAAGTACTCGCACTGGATGTTATCGAGCTTCAAAAAGTCATTCGCTCTCAAGATCAAAGAATCCTGGCACTTGCACTACGAGGCCTGGCGGCAGATCAAAAAAACCAACTCTATACTAAAATTCCAGAGCGCCAAGCGAGATCGATTGAAGAAGAAATGGAATCAATGGGGCCACAAAAACAAAGTGATGTGAAAACAGCTCGCGAAAAAATAACTGAATTTGCCCGTATTCTTCATGAAAAAGGAGAAATCCATCTCCGGTGAAGCCAAAGTTTTTTTTCGCCGCAGCTGCATTACTCATCTTTTTTAAAACCAGCGCTTTTGCGACTGAACCCACAGCAAAGCAACTAGAATTGATGTTCGGAATTGAAGAAGAATTGCGATCACCGTTGATTCTGACCACCTACCTCACTTCAAGAACAGCCCTTACTACCGCACCAATTACACTGGGAAATCCGCATCTCATGCCGTTTGGTCTGATCGGGGGCTATCTTGGTGCACACGCCGCCACCGGAGTGAGCATCGATTTCACCATCAAAAAGTTTGCAAAAAACATCATCAAACTTTGTAGTGAACACCCCGAGTTGAATTGCATTGAAGGCGACGGACACAAAATCATGTTCCTCGATCAATCGGGTAACACCGTCGGATGGTTGAAACCAAAATACGATCTTGCCGTGATTGAAGTGGTAGGAAGTCCGATTAAAATTGCAGATCTCGACAGCCACATGGGTAAAGCACTTCAACTAACCCTGTTTGATGCCACTAAAAAAACGGGGCTTTATCCTGCAAAAACAGGTGGTGAAGGACACCTTCACATTGACTTCAATTCCCTGTTTCAAAAAGGCACACCTGAAAAACCAAACTGGGATTACCGGTTGTTTCGCAACTATGCCGTCGACTGGGCAAACCACAATGAGCTCTATTACGGGGCTCTTCACTATGACCCGATCGATCTTGCAGCAAAACCGTTACTTCGCTCGGAACAAACCAGAAACGCTTTTCTCAAATGGCTTGAAGAATTCGATGGTGAACTCAAGAATGGAAGCATCGATGATCAGAAATTCATGAAATACATTCACCGACTTGGCAATGAGTGCGGCTTTCGAAAGGGCTTCGCCTTAAACGTCATACCGAAAATCGAAACCGGCCCTAAAGCGATCGATCTAAATTTGCACATGCCAAAAACAATCGAAGTCAGAAGTCTGAAACCGAAAAAAACATTCGGTCACTTGGGTTCGACCATGAAGCTATTGCAAGGCCGGGCCGAATACTTAAGAAACCTCGATGGCCTACTTCCCTATCATCAACCAGCAGCCATTCAAAATGCACAAGAAGGTGTTGATCGGTTTTATCGTTATGTGAAGGAATCAAACCTGGACTATGATGAAATCAAAAAACTTCTGCCTGAGACTTGGCAGAAAAAAACACCCCGAACGCTCTCTGATGCGGAACTCTTCAAGCCAGGCCGCTTGAAACCCAACGCAAAATTCAGGTGCATGACCTGGATGAATGCCCATTTATTCGGAAAATAAACTCTTAGCTGGCGTTTTTCAAGAAGCCCATACAACAATACCAAAGCTGTTCATACACTTCTTCAAACTGCTCAAGATCACCGTAATAAGGGTCGGGAACATTGACTGGCTTTTCTTTTCGAGGGTCGTATTCGCTGATCAATCGAACCTTCGCTTTTTGATCAGGCGTTTTCGCAATCTTCAAGACATCTCGAAGGTTATCTTCATCCATGACCAGAATCTCATCAAAGTAATCGAGATCATCGAGATCTATTTGTCGACCTTCATGGGTCAGTTGAAAACCGTGATTGATGGCGGTTTGAAGCGATCTCGGATCCGGTTTTTCACCGACATGGTTTGAACTGGTTCCTGCTGAATCGATTTCAAGATGTTCGGCTAAATCTTTTGCCTCAGCTGCAAAGTTCAATAACCCTGCCGCCAAGGGGGATCTGCAAATGTTGCCAAGACACACCATTAACACCTTGTATTTCATAACAGTTCTCCTGCATCAAAAGGGTATCAAGGCTCACTTGCCGATCGCAACTTTTTTCGCTATAGTGCCTGCAAACAACCACCGGGCTTGAACCCCGGAGAGGAGCAAATCATGACTTACCATATTTCAGCTTTCTATCATTTTCGCCGCTCTGAAACCCGTTTACAAAACCTTGAAGCCATCAAAACCGACCTTGAAAAAAAGGCCGAAGAACTCAATGTAAAGGGTTTACTGGTATTGGGTCATGAAGGAATCAACACCACTTGCTCGTCATCATCAAAAGAAAGTCTCGATGCCTTTAAAAAATGGATCATCGACTACTTTCAAGCCGCGAACATCGCCTTCAAGGATTCAAAGGCCGACAAACCACCGTTCCGTCGTTATAAAGTTAAAATTCGTGAAGAGATTGTCACCACCGGAATTCCTGAAATGATGCCTCCCGAAGGCAAGAATCAGCACCTTACCCCTACAGAATGGAACAAGGTTCTCAAGGAAGAATCAGATTACGTCATGATCGACACTCGCAACTGGTACGAATACAATATCGGTACCTTCAAGGGCGCAATCAATCCGAACATCGAAAAATTTACTGACTTTCCTGAATTCATCGAAAACCAGGGAATCTCAAAAGAAAAGAAAATGCTCGTATTCTGTACGGGTGGAATTCGTTGTGAAAAAGGAATTCTTGAACTTCAAAAACAAGGTTACCACAATGTGTTTCAACTCGAAGGCGGTATCTTGAACTACCTCGCCGAGTACCCGAACGATCAATACAATGGTGAATGCTTTGTGTTTGATCACCGTGTGTCGGTTGATCAAAACCTTGCGCCATCTGAACGCTACACCCTTTGCCCTCACTGCGGTCAACCCGCCGATACCACGATTGAGTGCAAACGTTGTGATTATCACGAAAAAATTTGCGTTACTTGCCTTAATGAACCGGTAAAACAGGACACTTGTTCAAAAAACTGCGCAAATCAGTGGGTATTGCACCCCGGCCGAAAAGGTGCTCGCCAGTTATTGCCGTTTGAACTTGAAAACATGGCTGCAACTCTGGGCGAAAAATCTCCGGTAAAAGAAATTCGTGTCACTCGTAAAAAAGTGACCCGCATCAATGAAAAAGGCGAAGCTGAAACAGTGATTCTGCCTTGAGGCCGTTAACAAATTACTGAAGCTGACTGTTTGAGCCATCAGGCACAACAACGGGCATGATCTGAATATTGATTCCGACTTCACGGGAGATGGATGGGGTCTCGATTGATTCCATCTTCACCGAGTAAGTGCCACTATGAGCGACTGCAATTTCAGTAATGACTCTCAGACGAGTGCGGCGATGTCCTTGTTGCATGGTCACAGGCATTAACAAGTCCTTTCCGATCTGACTTCCATCGGGTGCGGTCACCGTCATTTTAAAATTTCCCTGGATCGGACCTTTTTCACTCTCTCTTTTCACAATGAGAATTGCATGAAAGGTCAAATTCAGTGCCATGCCCGGAGGTGCCTGGATTTGCATGTCATCCAAAACGCCAAAAACACTCAGTGAATTCGTGTTCATATCGATCGAAGAACTGTTCGAGAGAAGGAAGTGTTCAATAACCATGATTACATCATTAAATCATGAAATCATGATCGACTCCAAGCTTGATCTTGAAGGGCGCTTGAGCGAAGATCGAAAGCATGTTCGATCCATCCAAACTCAGTCCACAGGCCATACAAGAAATCACCGATCTCATGCGTTCACTTTCGCCTGATCAAATGATGAAGCTTCAATCGCTCATGCATAACTCCATGGCGGGTTTCGATGTCAGCAAACAAATGCTGGAATTCGAGCAATCGATGCCCGCTGATTTCAGGGCAAAGATGGCTAGAATCATGTACATGGCAAACGGAATTGAAGTTCCAAACACGCAACCGGCCATGCCAACAGTTTCAAATGAAAATGAGGCCAGATTGGTCATTTTACAATCAGTGGCAGCTGGCCTGATGCAACCCGAAGAAGCGTTGAAAGTGCTTTTCCCATGATTCCCTACCTGGACTTACTCGAGGTGATCACGGTCGGGTTTCCTTTTTGCGCTTTTAAATACATTGTCGGCCAGCATTTAGTCCGAACCGGCAACCACCTTATTGGATACCCTCTGCTCGCTCTTTTCGTAATTGATACGCTGATTAATAGCGTAAATCTGATTGCATTATTGATTCGTCGCAAACGTGCCATGAACGCCTGTCTTTTTTCAATCAAAGCCCAACATGGCTCGAACCAGGAAGATTTTGGCAACTCGATCGACATGCTGTTTTCATTTGCCTTGGTTGCCTACATGGTTGGAATGCAATACCTGGGCGGCCTTAATGATCTAGAAAGACCGATTTGGAACATTGCGGTTGTATTGAACGTTCTTGGTGCCGGCATCAGCCGCTTGACCCATTCGTACCGCAACCTCTGATCATTTCCGAAAAAGATAGGCGATCAAAGACAGAACAATACTGAGAAGAATGCTGGTCGTGATCGGCACATAAATTTTAGTGTGTTCAGATTCATAGCGGAAATCGCCAGGTAGTTTTCCAAGTGGGATTTTTCCGTTGGTAAAGTGCCAGATCAGGCCCGACACGATCAACATACAGCCGAGAATGATCAGGGTTTTACTAAGGGAGTTCATATCCCCTACCCTAAACGATTTCCACCATGAATTCGAGTCCGGATTTTACTGAATATCCGGACGACGTTCGCGCTCTTTGGTTCGTTGCTTGAGATAAGTATCACCAATCAAGCTGAACTCATCGCCAAGAAACTTCATCACGTTATCGCGCGACACGATGCCGGCAAGGGCCTTTTTTGCCCCTACTACGGGGATTCTTTTCACGCCATGTGTGCGCATCAGCTTGATCACTTCATGAATACCCGCATCCTGATTCACGGTAACCACTTTTTCGGTCATGATGTCACCCACACACAACCCTTCGAATGGAATGTTCAACGCTACGGTCGCCATCACAATATCGCGATCGGTAATGATACCGATCGGAACATTTGATTTCGCGTCGACGACCACCACATCACCGATATGATTTTTGCGCATCAACTTTGCCGCTTCTTGAATTGAAGAATCTTTCGTTACTGATACCACTTTTTTACTCACCCATTTTGGACTTTGCATAGAATGCTCCTTTGGTAAAACGATAAGCAGAGAATGTGCCAGTATTCAGCGAGAAGCCAATAATCGAATCACTTCGGCATCCTGAACCTGATCGAAGTGTTCATAAAACTGTCCAACCCCGAAAAAATTCTCAGGCACCATCAGTACCACCAACTCATCACAAAGAGGCTTCAAGCGTTCGACATTATCGGCTGGCATCACACCGGTGGCGATGATGATTTTTCTGGGCGATTGTTTCCGTAAAAAATGAATCGCTGCAATCATGGTTGCGCCGGTGGCGATTCCGTCATCCACGATAATGACGGTCTTGTCTTTTACCGGAATCGGAGAATGCCCGTCAGTAAACAATTCTCGCCGTTTTTGGATTACCAACTTTTCCCTGGCAATGATGTCTTTCAATTTGAATTCATCAAACCCATCTCGAATTGCCCATGGATTAAGATAAACATCGCCAGACTCGGATACCGCACCGGCAGCCAACTCGGGATTGAAGGGTGAACCTATTTTCCTGACCAATACGACGTCAAATTCAGCACCCAGATGATCAGCGATGATTTTTGCCATCGGCACACCACCCCTGGGAACACCCAGCACCAACGGATTTTCTTTTTTATGCGGCTCGAGTTTCACCGCCAACTGTTTTGCAGCATCATCACGATCATTCAACACTCAATCATGAAAGCAATCTCAATGCCAAACCCCATGCTGGAACAAAGCTTGCTCTTTAACCGTTCAGAGGGACCGTGAAATTTGAAATCTTCACTCAATATTGCAACGAATAACAAAATCACAACCGCCGTGCCACTCATCATGCTGATGAATATCGGGGTCTTTTTTCTTTGGTTATCATTGGCAAGCAACGGTGAAGATTCGCCATTCATGGTAAGGCATTTTTTAGTGAGCTGGTCGGCATTGGAACATCATCGCTATTGGACAGCGCTGACTTCCGTGTTTTCCCATAATCTTTTCTGGCACCTATTTTTGAACATGTACGTACTGGGAAGTTTCGGCGATATCGTCGAAGAAGCACTTGGCACCTGGCGTTTTGTCACATTCTATCTCATCGCTGGCGTGATCAGCTCTTTAAGTCATAGCCTCATTTCCGCTTTTCTGCTGAATGAAAAAGACCTCTCAGCACTTGGGGCTTCGGGTGCGATTTCAGGCGTCATTGTTGTTTTTGCATTTCTCTATCCGCGAGACCGAATTTATCTGTTCGGCCTAATTCCTATTCCTGCAGCATGGGGAGCAGCACTATTCATCGGGCTTGACCTGTGGGGACTGATCAGACAAAGCAAAGGGGGCGGCTTGCCCATTGGTCATGGAGCACACCTTGGAGGCGCGTTTGCGGGAGCGGTTTATTTTCTGTTTTACCTTCGCGGAAAATTGGGCGCCAACCTTTACGATTGGCGCCATTCAACTGGTTGATTAGCCGGCAACTTGTAAATTGTTTTCAACCGTGGTGACACCCGGCGCACTCCAGGCAGCCCACTTCGCATCTTGCATTTCAGAAAATGAACGCACTTTTCCTGAAAGAATCACTTTATTACCCCGAACCTCGATGGCAATTTGTTTTGCTTCTTTTTCTGCTTCACGCTTCAGTGCTTCTTCAATTTTTTGCTTGATGGCATCAGGCTGTACTTTTTTGGCCTTGATTTGAATGTTATTCGTCACGCCTTTCACTCCGGTAAGACCCTTGATTGAGTTTTCCGCCGCTGAACGCTGATACTCCCATTCCACTTCGCCAGAGAGATCAACCCAACCGTCTTCCACGCTGGCTTTGACCAAATCATCCGGCACCTGTACGTTCCATTTGAATTGATTCAAGACCGCTTTTGCGATTTCCTGATCATCACGCTTGAATGAGCCTGGCAATTTGACTTCAATTTTTTCAACGACAGCTCTTACCCCCGAAACGCGCTGAACGGCCCGTTCCGCAGAGGTTTTCTCAACAAAGCTAGGAACCGTGCCAGACAAGGTTACGATTCCGTCATTCACTGAAACACCAATATGTTCATGGGTAACGCTAGGGTCCCATTTCAATTCCTGAATCACGTCTGTTTGAATTTGCGCATCTTTTTTCATTTTCTACTCCTTTAAATGAGGTTTGCCACATACGCGGCAAGTTGTTTTCCTCATCGACAAAGCAGAGTTCGTGCCAAGCTTTAACGTTGATTAAAATCACGGATGAAAAAATAGGCGGGGCGAAGCTTTCCGTAAGCTTCAAAGGAGAACCGGGCATCCGGGTTATGACCATCACGCACATCAGAAAGTCGCCATGCAAATGCCTGTGAAAAACCGCAAGCATTTGCATGCTCAGCGTATGCTTTTACATTTTTCAACTGAAGCTCATCATCAAATTGAGGAGCATCATAACCCTGACCAAATTCACCCAACACCAGAGGTTTTTTGTGTCTTTTGGAGTAGACACTCAGTCGATCGCATTGCTCGATGATTCCTGCTGTATGATAAGAATGAAAATCATAAAAGTCAGCACAGGCCATGGTTCCCTGATCTTCAAATAAATCAGGTGGAAATGACGCGTAAGGATCAAGACGCAATGAAACGGTGACCGGAGTTTTTGAAAACTGCGGAATTGTTGAAACCGCTGCCTTCCATTGGCAAAGCATTCTCTTGAGTCCGCCCCAACCGTCTTTAATGGCTGAACGATCAATCAATACATCGCCTTCATTCACGATATCGATTTTACTGATTTGTTCAGTGAGTCCTTCTTTTTGAATTTCGTTCAGAAGCGGTAAAATAACGTCTTTCAAAAACTCTCGACTACCCGCTTCGGTAAATAGTCGTTCAAACCGAATGCGATTGACCTGCCCCATGACTTCGGGCTGATATGCTTGTGCATCAAAGATGGTCATGTAAACGCGCACTTGATTTTCACGAGCAATTTTAAGTGTTTTCAGCACATTCTTCACGTAATTGTTTTTAAGGGAAAATTGTGTAGATTCAAAAAACCAAAGGCGCAATTCCCTTGAGCCCGCTTCGTGCGTCAGTTTGAACATCCGCTCTACCTCTACCGAGTCATAGGAAGAGTCGAGATATTGATGACCATAAGAGTTCTTGAACCATGCTTGATTGAATGCAATTTCCAATAGAGATTGAGGGTGCGCTACCTGAGCAGACACCGTTACCGAAATCATCATCATGATGAAAAACAGGCGAATCCAATTCATCCACCTTCATTGTAAGTTTTTTGGCGCTCAATTTTCACCTGTTGGTTTTTTGACGCTATTCGCTCCCGAGCTTCCAGTGAAGATAGATCGATGGGTAAAAACCGTTTCGAGTATAAGAAACATCCGAAATTGTATTCGTCGAGTTGGTTGAGCTCGAATAAGACCCAAGATGATAGAGAAGCGAAAACCCAGGGCATAAGACCGAAGTGATCTCGGGATGAAATGCCAGCTCGAATTCAAATCCACTCCCACTCAAAGTTGAGACAGTTCCCGTGTCTGAGGTATAGGTCGCTTTATGGATCGGAAGATAAGTCAAGGAAACGCTGGTCCAATGACTTTTCGTAATGTACATCCCAGCACGAGGGCCCATTTCAAGACCACTCGCCACCTTCATTGTTCCAGCTGAGCCCTGCTGGGTATCGGAGAAAAAAGTAGACTTCCACCCCAGAAAATAATCTTTTGGAATACTTGCACTCACCGACATTGAAACATGGTAATGCTGATAACTTTCGGTGGCTGATGTATTCATCGCGTTGGTGTAATAAAATAAATTCTGATCGAGCAACAATCCGGCTTGAGCCGGTAACGCCGACAACAAAAACAGGATTGCTATGAAGGCTCGAATCATACGATCAACACTTTCTGGTCAGTACTTCAGAAACTGAAATGAAGTTGACTGATCATGAAATGATGACGGACTTCGTGAACTAAAGTCTGTCTTTGCTATGAATACGAATGCAGCAATCGCCATCAGGGTATGGAACGCAATCAATTTTGGGATCATGTTGTTACCTCTCTACCAGATTAATATAATAAACTATTTTGGTCAAATATTATAAATCTAATGAATACAATGTGTTAACTGTAAACAACCTGCCTGCCTTTGTCCGCAATGGCCGTCATTTAATTCTTCTATTAAACCCTGAGGTGTGCGAGTCTGATTGCAATCAATGTCTGAAATACCCCAAACCGAACCCACTCCTTCCTGGTCATCACTAGGTCTTCACGAAGATCTTGTTAAAATAATTACCGATGCAGGCTTTTCACAACCCACAGCAGTAAAGGCGCGATCTATCCCACTTGCACTCGACAATTACGATCTAGTTGTTTCTGCTCAAACGGGCACCGGCAAAACTGCCGCGTTCGCGTTACCGATCATTGAAAAACTGAAAGGTCGCAACGGAACCTACTGCGTGGTTCTTTGCCCTACTCGTGAAATTGCACTTCAAACCCAACAAACTTTCATTCAATTCGGTAAACCTTTTGGAATTGATGCTGTCGCATTGATTGGTGGAACCCCTCTCAGAAATGACGAGGCTCTGTTACGCAATTATCCGCAAGTGATCATTGCCACTCCTGGCCGCATGTGTGACCACATCGAACGTGGAACCATCTGGCTCGAATACCTTGAAATTCTCGTGCTCGATGAAGCCGATCGAATGCTTGACATGGGCTTTTCAACACAATTGAACAAGATTCTCGACCAAACACCGAACAATCGCCAGACATTGCTTTTCTCAGCAACGCTCTCACCGACGATTGAAAAACTGTCGAAAGAAATTCTCTACGAACCTGAGCGCATTGAAATCGGCAAGTCATCACGTTCAGCCAGCACGATAGAACAACGGTTTGTATTTCTGGATGAAGACGACAAGTTCATCGAACTTGAACACTTGCTGTATGAAAACCAAGGTTCAACGTTTGTATTTACACGCTCAAAAGAAAGCGCCGCTTCACTCTGGCGCCGACTCAGGGTTCGCGGTTTTCACCAGGCAACGCAATTACACTCGAATCTTCCTCAAGCAGCCCGTGAAGAAGCGCTCGCTGACTTCAAAAGTGGAAAATATCGCGTGATGATTGCCACCGACGTCATGGGTCGAGGCATTCATGTCGATGATGTAGCCCATGTAATCAACTACGACTTCCCCATGGAACCTGAAGATTATGTTCACCGCATCGGTCGCACAGGGCGCGCGGAAAACACAGGAATTTCAACCAGCCTCATCACTCCACGCGATATGATCAATGTTCGTAAAGTTGAAGCCCTTATCGGGAAGGCGATTGCGAAAAAGAACAGTAGTCCGAATCACCCTGCCCCTAAAAAGAAACCTCAGGGAAAAAAACCTGCACCGGTAATCAGCCCTAAAAAAGTTACTCATTCATAGTTTTTCTGAAGTTAAATAAAGGCGACGACTCAGTTCAGTGCACATGTGCAACAAAAACAATCTTTCAGCGGTGGCGTGTTGTTTTGCCCATGCGTCGAGAATCTGTTTCGTGATCATCAAACAAGTTGTTTTATCTTTTGCCTTTACCGTTGCCGTAGCACTGAATGAGGCACCAAAAAGAGAGATCTCGCCAAAAAACGCACCACGTCCGATCAATGTCAATGCGGTGCCGGCTTTAATCACCTGAGCCGAACCTTCAACAATCAAGTGTAACCCTGACACACGTGTCTCTTGTTCAATGATAACTTGATCGGATGCTGTTTCAATTTTTGAAGCCGACTGAACCAACGCCTCAATCGACTTTACATCGATGCCGTGAAAAAGCTGACTATGTGAAAGAGATAGACTGTAGCGTTCGATTTCCTGTGAATTCATCATATTAGGTAGTGTAGCAAAAAAAATGACCCAGAGTGCAGTTGTCAAAAAAATCATCCAGTATCATTCGCACTCTGGGCCTCTAGTCTATGCATGAATCATTTCGGATTCGGATCACAAAACTGAAGGAATATATTTTTTAAATCGGAAATTTTTTATTTCTTTTCCTGCATCCATTCATGAACTGCATTCAATGTTTTGGCATTGAAAAAGTGTGCATGATTCAAGACGTACTTGCCATCTTCGTTCATCTGACCGCTGCTATGAATCGCTACCACTTTTGAACCAATACGAATGGATGAACCGGACATTCCAGGCATGGTATCAAGAAGGTGACTGTTGTTGGACGCTTTGAAAGTAGATGAATATGTCCACTGACTTTCCCACATGGTTCCGTAATCTTTATCGCCAGGATAACCAGTCACTTTCAAAGTGTGGTTGTCAGTCTGGGAATATTCTGGTGCTACCGCAAGTGGCAGTGGTGCAACAGGCATTTGTCGATCAACAGAAATCATACCAACATCATAGTCCGGCTCACCGTCGGTTTGAGCATAACCTGCAAAAACTTGAACATTGACGGCTTTGAATACACCGAAAGGTGCACGTGTAGTTTCAGGAGAGTTCTTGATTCCTGGGTAAAACTTTACTTCATCTGGAAACTTTCCATTTTCAAAAAGACAGTGTGCCGCAGTGATCACGTGTTTAGGGCTTACCACAGTACCGGTACACATGTACCAATCTTTAGCATAGCGAATCTCGAGAAGACCGATACTGCGGTGAATGACTCTCGAGTTATCTTTATTGATCTGATAGCGTTCGTCTTTACCGATCACCCCTTGAACGCTGTTCTGACCTGCAAGCGCCGGAGAAGTTATTGCCATCATGATTATAGAGAGTAAAACCTTTTTCATTGAACACCTCGAAGCATTTTTTAAACCCATCAGGTTTAATTGTAAACAAATATTATTTAAAATTATGAATTATTTTAATTTAGTGAAAAAGGACGGGGGAGCAAAACACTCCCCCGTCACGGAGAGAGAACAATCAGGAAGATCAATTCATCCAGTATTTCAACATTTTGATCACGCTATGATCGAAGAAACGGGCGTCATTGCGAACATAAGCACCACTCTTATCTTTCGCACCACTACTGTGAATACCGATCACGGTCTCGCCGATTCTGAGTGAAGAGCCAGACATTCCAGGCATGGTATCAAGATCGTGACCAGTCAAATCGCCTTCGAATTCATTTGAGATATATCCGCTCGATTCCCACATGGTGGCGATCGCCTTGTCACCAGGGTAACCGGTAACTGTTACTTTGTAGTAAGGGCGCAAGTAACTGCTACGTGCACCAATCAGGTTAAGACTTTTGAAGTCGGTTTTGATTTTAAGCGGTTTTACAGGTAAAATTTTATCAAAAATAACCATGCCCACATCGTACTCAGTTGACTCGTTGTCTACATAACCAGGCATGACTTTGGTAATTTTAGAGATATAAGTGCCGTTTTTTGGCTCCTCGAGTTCAGCTTCGGCTTTCACTCCCGGAAGGAATGCAACCATGTCCGGTTTTGCGCCATTTTCACGAAGACAATGAGCTGCTGTGATCACATGGCGCGGCCCAACCACGGTTCCGGTACAGGTTGATTCTTCTTTTCCGAAAATGATCACGAGCAGGCCGATGCTCTCATGAACGTCTTTCGCATTTTCTGAGGTGATCTGGTAGCGCTGATCGGTACCGATCACGCCCTGTACACTGTTGTTTGCAGCAAATGCGCTGGTAGTTAATGAAGATAATGCCGCTGCCATCGTGAAAATTTTGTTCATAAGGTTCTCCTGCGGCATTTTTTAAACTAAAATTGTTTAAGTGTAAACAAAAAAAGTTTAATCAATAAACGAAAACCTATAACTTCTCTAATTCCTCAATGGTATCGCATAGAAACGGAGGGCTCGAAACCAACTCCCGGGCAAGGGTCGTGGCGCACTCTTTTGCGTAATGATGCCCCACCAGCAAAATGGTTTCGGGTGAAAACTGTTTCACTCTCTGTATCGAATCAAACATCTGTGCATCACTACCGTCCGGAAAATCGGTTCGCCCGCAATCCCTGATGAAAATCAAATCGCCGGTCAGGAGATAGGCACGTGAAGAAAAAGAAGGCGCCAGAAAGAAACAAAACTCGCCAGCACTATGGCCAGGTGTATGATGGGCCGTCACGTCTATCGAACCAACTCTTAATTGTTCGCCATTTTTCAGTGTTTTCAGACCACTGGCTTTTTGAATCCCTTCTGGCAAGCGATGCAAATCATCCGCACCGACACGAATCGTCAGTGCCGGGTCACGCTTCAACAATGGCCCCACCCCAGCAACATGATCATAATGGGTGTGAGTCAACAGAATCGTTTCGAGCTTGAAGCCGTGCTGAGCAAGATCATTGAGCACCCCTTCAAGATCAGATTGAGGATCCACTATTGCGGCACTCCGTAGCCCAGCTGGTTTTGACCAATCCAGAATCAGGTAGATAAAATTACGACCACCACCCAACTCGTATTGCGCAATTTCTTCGCCGACAACAAGACCAACCGCTTCATCACCCGAAAGATGTGCTGGTAAATCGATTAACATGTAGACTCCCCCCCTGATTCATTTCTATATCAACTAAAATCGTTTTAAAACAACCGATTGAATCGCTTTTCGTTTATTTTATATTTGCGTTGTTTAATAATTCTGATAGGGTCTCATCAGTTTCGATCGTAATGATCACCAAAGAGAAAAGGAGACGACAAAATGAAATTCCTGATGATGATGGCTTTGTTGCTTCCTTTTTCGGTCTCAGCAAAACCTGCTGTTGAGATTTTGGACCACCACTATGGTGATCACGATCGCCAGGTTTTCGATCTCTGGCTGCCAAAACAAAAGAGAAACAAAAAAGCCCCATTGGTGATTTTCATTCATGGTGGCGGATGGAGCGTCGGGAGCAAAGATGAGTTCCGTAAACAGCAAAAGCTCATTCGCAAATACAATCGCGAAGGAATCGCAGTTGCTGCCATCAATTATCGTTTTTTGAAACATGCTCCATTGCAAACCATCATGCGTGAAGATATCGCAGGTTTTGTACAATTCATGCGTTACCATGCGAACTTCTACAACATCGACCCAAACTTGATCATGCCTTATGGCGTAAGCGCGGGCGGTAGTGCCAGCCTCTGGCTTGCAACTCATGATGATATTGCTGACCCGAACGCAGAAGACCCGATCAAAAGAATGTCTTCACGCGTAACGGCGGCCGGACATGTGAATGCTCAGGTTTCTTACGATTATTTTGTCT
>CALPVV020000042.1 GCA_943327105.2 Nitrosovibrio sp. Nv4 | reverse complement strand
GCTGAGACTGAAGTCAGAGTAAAACCGGAACAGAAATGTTCCGTGAAAATTGATTCCGAAAAACAAAATCATGCGGTCACCGTGCTTCTCAACGGCAGATTTGTCGGTGTTCTGACCGGCAAGAGCACTTCGATTGACTTTGACTGTAATAGACTTACAACAACGAAAAACAGCATCAAACTTCAGTACATCGGCAATCCTGGAATGCCGAAATCCTCACTTGAAGTTTCATCAATTAAGATTCATTCCGCATCTGGCGCAGCCACTTCCTTGAAAGTAACTGAATCATTCAAATTGCTTCAGCCAGATGAGCACTATGAAACAGTCGGCATGGCAGAAGCCATCCCGGAATAATTTGCCTATTCGATCAAAATACCTCCCCCTCCCTCGGCCTATTATTGATCTTTGTTGCGTTCATAAAGTGACGCTGGAATCCTTGAATTGTTCTACAATTTAGATTTTGCGAATATATAATTTCAATGAGTTCCGCTGATTATTCTGAAGGTTTATATTTTAAAATCTCATTATTTTGACACTACCAGCATAGGTAAGTAGTCAGGCACCTTTTTGGCGGGTCAGGTGCGACACATTATTAAAGGTTCTTTATAGAGTTAAAATCAAGTCATGGTTGTTACGGACGATAAGAACTCCATGGATGACACTTTTTTAATTCGAAGTTTCAAGCACTTCCGATTTACAAAATTTATTAACTCTCTAGCACTGCTCTCATCACTGATGATGACCGCTTGTGAAACACCCAATACAAATGATCTTGGCAGTCTCACAGGGGCGCTATCGAGTACACCCATACCGGCAGACAATGTCGGCTCAAGCAAAACACTTTTAATCAGTGGCGGTAACAACCAAACCATCGATCAAAACTCACTCGCTCCACATAGCCTCGATGTCATGGCAATTGATAGCAGAGGTATGCCAATACCGGATGTTGATGTTGCATTCATGATTACCGCGGGTTCTGGTTCACTGACTGGTGGTTTGATCACTGCGAGTGCCACTACAAACTCAAGCGGTATCGCAAGCATTACTTATACTTCATCATCTTCAGTTGGTCCGACCACCATTATTGCGACTTCTGCAGCTGGTAGCGCATCTTTCAATGTAACTGTTGGACTTTCATCAAATACAATTTCAGGCGGAGCCCTTTTGCTCCCCACCAATGGTAACAATCAAACATTAGCTAAAAGCACCACAGCACTACGCAATCTTGAAGTGATGGCATTGAACAGTCTGGGTAACCCGATTCCTGGAATGTCTGTGACCTATAAAATTTTAACGAGTGCTGCTGGTACTCTTACCGGCGGCTTGACCACTGCAACAGTAACCACTGATTCTAATGGTCGTGCCAATGTGGCATTCACCGCCTCTTCACAACTCGGCTCAGTTTCAGTGATTGCAACATCACAAGCCGGGAGCGCAGTATTCAATCTTCAAACAACCGATGCTGGTTCAAATTCAACTCTCAGCATCGCCTCAGGAAACGCTCAAAGCATTTCGCCCACTTCAGCCGCAACATTGCCATTGGAAGTGATGGCGACTGCGGTTGATGGCTCACCTATTTCAGGTGTTTCAGTCAATTTCAAAGTCACCACTCTGAATGGCGGAACTCTGAGTAACGGCACTTCAACTGTTACCGTGGTAACAAACTCAAACGGCCGCGCAAGCACCACGTTCAATAGTCTGAGTGTTTTGGGAATGGTGAACGTTCTTGCATCATCGTCTGTTGGAAGTGTCACATTTGGCATTACCGTGAACAATCCCGGAATCACTAATTCAAATAGCTCAATGCTACTGATCTCTGCTGGTAACAACCAGACCGTTCAACCTGCTGGCACCAAAAGCCTGGAAGTACTGGCCGTCAACAGTCTTGGCGTTGCAATGCCGGGTGTAGCAGTAAAATTTGAAGTCGTGACTAGCGGTTCAGGAACTCTGACCGGAGGAAGTACGGTAGCTAATGCAACTACCAATTCAAGTGGTAAGGCAAATACAACATTTACAGCTTCGAGCAACACTGGCCCTGTGACTGTCATTGCAACTTCAACTGCGGGCACCGCGGTTTTCACTTTGACGACCGCAACTGCAGGCACAACCAGTTCATCAAGTTCAATATTGCTCATCACCAGCGGCAACAACCAATCGATTAATCCGAGTTCAAACGCGCCAAAAAACCTTGAAGTCATGGCTGTAAATAGCCTCGGCATTCCGATGGCCGGAATTCCGGTTTCATTTGAAGTCGTCACTACCGGTGCGGGCACGATCACCGGTGGACTCACCTCAACTACAGTAAACACTACAGCAAATGGCCGCGCAGCAGTCAGCTTCACTTCATCAGCCTCAACAGGTTCAGTCACCGTGATTGCAACTTCAACCGCAGGTAATGCCGTATTCAATTTGCAAGTAGGCAATACCACCAGTACGGTCGCATCTGGTTCAATGCTGTTAACCACGAATGGTAACAATCAAACCGTTCTTCAAGGCACCGTTGCTACTAAAAATTTAGAGATCATGGCCTTGAACAATCTGGGTTCACCAATGGCCGGATTGCCGATCACTTTTGAAATTTTAACGTCAGGTGCAGGTACACTCACCGGCAGTGCAACCACTGCAACAGCAACAACTGCCGCAAACGGTAGAGCAAGTGTCACCTTTACTGCTTCAAACAACATTGGCCCTGTTTCAATTATCGCAACTTCTACTGCAGGCAGTGCTGTATTCAATCTCGTTGTAAACTCTACCGGTACGGGTTCATCACTCACTATCTCAAGTGGCAATGGCCAAAGCCTTGCTCCGAACACGGCTTCAACTTCGTCTCTTGAAGTTTATGTGAGTAATGCTTTAGGTGGCGCTGTTTCTGGCGTACCAGTTACCTTTACTGTGACTACCACTAACGGCGGATTACTTTCAAACGGAACCACGACGGTGACCGCAACAACGAACTCAAGTGGTAAGGCCCTCACCTCATTTCAAAGCGGAAGCGCTACAGGAAACATTGCAGTACTTGCTTCATCAAGCGCAGGGAATGCGGTCTTCAATATTACGGTTGCCAACTCTGGCACCAATGCAAATTCGAATGCGACCCTCTTGGTTTCAAATGGCAATAACCAGTCGGTTGAACAAGGTACCGCAGCTGCAAAATCACTTGAAGTCATGGCGATCAACAGCCTCGGTAACCCCATCTCAGGTTTACAGGTTTCATTCACTGTTTTGACTTCTGGAACAGGTACACTTACCGGCGGCGGAACCACCGCCACTGCAACGACGGGTGCAAATGGTAGAGCAAGCGTGAACTTCACTGCTGCAAACGTGACCGGTCCGACTTCCGTTGTGGCAACATCAACAGCAGGGAGTGCGGTATTCAATTTGAATCTGACCCCAACTGGTACTGGAACTATTTTAAGCATTTCATCGGGAAATGGACAGTCAGTTGCTCCGAGCGTTCAAGCAAATGTACCTCTTGAAGTGATTGCAACAAACTCAAGTGGCAACCCCGTGGCCAATGTACCGGTCACATTCTTTGTAACCACATTGAATAGCGGTACTCTTTCAAATTCGACTAGCTCAGTGACGGTAAATACGAATGCTAGCGGTAAGGCCAGCACGACTTATACCAGCGGCAGTAACAGCGGAATGGTTTCTGTACTTGCTTCAACCGTTTCAGGCAGCGTGCTTTTCAACGTGAATGTTCAAAGCCCTGGCTCTAATAACTCTGCCGGTTCGATGGTTCTCGTCACCAATGGGAATGGACAATCTGTCGAGGCAACCAAATCAGCAGCGAAATCACTGGAAGTCATGGCATTGAGTAGTCTTGGTGTGCCGATGTCTGGTGTTTCATTCAACTTTCAAATTTTAACTTCAGGTGCAGGTACACTCACTGGCGGTAATATCACTGCCTCTGCAACCACCGATGCTAGCGGTAAAGCAAGTGTTGCGTTCACCTCCACTTCTCAGCTAGGTCCAGTGACCATTTTGGCTTCTTCAACTGCCGGTAGTGCTGTTTTCAATTTGACCACGATTTCAGCCGGAACAGGTTCAATCTTGACCATGTCATCAGGTAACGGTCAAAGCATGAACCCAAGTGCCGCAGCCGCATTGCCGCTTGAAGTGATTGCAACCAATGCAAGTGGTACACCTGTTGCCGGAGTCGCCGTTTCTTTCACGGTCACCACTGCAAGTGGCGGTACACTTTCAACTGCAACTGCAACGACAGGTGCTAACGGTAAAGCGAGCACCAATTTCACCGCATCATCGACTACTGGAAATATCGCGGTATTGGCTTCTTCTGTCTCTGGAACCGTTGTTTTCAATTTGAACGTGGCAAATTCGGGAGTGAACACATCAAATGGTTCATTGCTCATGGTTACCAGTGGTAACAACCAATCAGTTGAACAAGGAACAACCAGTAACAAATCTCTTGAGGTTTTGGCGGTAAATAGCCTGGGTAATGCTGTTCCTGGCGTGAGTATCTCATTCAAGGTTCTCACTTCAGGTGCGGGTACTCTCACGAGTGGTGCAACCACCGCTACTACTGTTACGGCAAGCACCGCGGCCGATGGTCGCGCCAGTGTTGACTTCAATGCTTCAACACAAAATGGTCCGGTCACAGTGATGGCTTCATCAACTGCCGGAAGCGCTGTTTTCAATTTAAGTGTGATTCCGACCGGTTCAAGCTCAACCATGACTATCTCTGGCGGAAATAACCAAACCGTTGTTCCGAGTGCAGCTGCAACTGCTCCGCTTGAAGTGATTGTCACTAACTCGACCGGCACACCGGTTCAGGGAATTGCGGTTAATTTTTCAGTCACCACTTCAAATGGCGGAACGCTTTCAAGTGCAACTGCCACCACGAATGCAAGCGGTAAAGCGACCACCAATTTCACCGCAGGCAACGTGAATGGAAACATCTCGGTATTGGCAACATCCATTTCGGGTAGCACGGTGTTCAACCTCGTCGTTGCAAGCCCGAATGTGAATAGTTCAAATGCTTCAACCCTGGTGGTTACCAACGGAAACAACCAGTCGGTTGAACAAAGTACGGCGGCTTCGAAATCACTTGAAGTCACCGCTTTGAATAATCTTGGTAACCCGATTGGTGGCGTGAGCGTATCGTTCAAGGTCATGACCTCTGGTGCTGGTACACTCACTAGTGGTGCAACCACCGCCACCACTGTAACTGCAACCACAGCGGCTGATGGTCGTGCAAGCGTTGAGTTCACCGCATCTTCTCAAACCGGCCCCGTTGCAATCATGGCTTCATCAACTGCAGGAAGCACCGTATTCAACTTAAATTCAATCGCTTCAGGAACCGGTTCAGTGATCAGTATTTCTTCCGGTAACGGTCAATCGATTGCTCCGAGTTCAACCGCATCGATTCCTCTTGAAATCATTGCGACCAATTCTAGCGGTGCACCCGTCTCAGGCATCACCGTAAACTTCTCTGTCTCAACCACTAGCGGAGGTTCAGTTTCAAGTTCTACAGCCACTACCAATGCAAGCGGTAAGGCGAGCACAACATTTTCAAGCTCAAGCACCACCGGTAACATTGCGGTATTGGCTTCAACTTCAAATGGCAGCGTGGTTTTCAACGTGAATGTTGCCAGTGCCGGTTCAAGCAGTTCAGCAGGCTCATTGTTGCTCGCTACTAGCGGTAACAATCAGTCAGTCGAGCAAGGTACTGCCGCAAAATCGCTTGAAGTCATGGCTGTGAATTCACTTGGCAACCCGATGTCAGGTGTATCGATCTCATATAAAGTTCTCACTTCCGGTGCAGGTACCTTCGGAGGTTCTGCAACCACCGCTACTGCAACGACTGGGGCTGACGGCCGCGCTACCGCAACGTTTACTGCTTCTTCTCAAACAGGCGCACTTGCCATCATTGCTTCTTCAACAGCAGGAAGTGCAGTCTTCAATTTGAATACCATTCCAAGTGGCACTGGATCGACCATCACCATTTCTTCTGGTAACGGACAAACGGTTACACCAAGCACCTTGGCAAGCATCCCGCTTGAAATCGTTGCAACGAACTCAAGTGGAACTGCCGTATCAGGCTTGACCGTGAATTTTGCGGTAACCACCGCAAGTGGTGGCACGCTATCTGTTGCTTCAGCAACGACCAATGCAAGCGGTAAAGCAAGCACCAATTTTACCAGCTCATCGACTCTTGGAAATGTTTCGATCTTGGCTTCAACGCTTTCCGGTAGCGTTGTATTCAATGTGAACGTAGCGAATTCTGCAGTCAGCTCTTCTGTCGGGTCAATGATACTTTTGACGAGCGGTGATGCTCAATCAGTTGAAATCACCAAAGCAGCTTCCCGTAGCCTTGAAATCATGGCTGTGAATTCACTCGGCACACCGATGTCAGGTGTTCAAGTCACCTATCAAGTTTTGACTTCGGGTGCAGGTACCTTGAATAACGGCACCACCACTGCCAGCAGCGTAAATACGGTTACCGGCATGAATGGGCGAGCAAGTGTAACCTTCACTGCTTCTTCACAACTCGGACACACAACCGTACTTGCTTCTTCATCTGCAGGAAGTGCCGTATTCAACTTAAAAAATATTTCAGCCGGCGCCAGCTCGATTCTCACGATCTCACGCGGTAACGGTCAAATCATGAATCCAAGCACCTCTGCTTCGGTTCCGCTCGAAGTGATTGCAACCGATTCAAGCGGCTCGCCTGTTTCGGGCGTTGCGGTCACATTCAATGTCACCACTGCCGATGGTGGTACTCTTTCTAACTCGACTTCGACCGTGACAACAAATACCGATTCAAATGGTAAAGCGAGTACTACATTCACCAGTTCAACGACTTCGGGAATCATTTCGGTTCTGGCGTCTTCGGTTTCAGGCAGTGCGGTCTTCAATTTGACTGTGCGTGACCCGGGCGTAAATTCTTCAACCGGTTCAATGTTGCTGGTTACGAATGGCAACAATCAATCGATCGAACAAGGAACCACTGCGGGCCGAAGTCTTGAAGTCATGGCCGTGAGTTCGCTTGGTACTGCAATGGCAGGAGTGCCAGTAACATTTGAAATGATCACATCAGGTGCAGGCACTCTCACTGGAAGCGTTACGACTAAGACCGTAAACACCGGTTCAAACGGACGCGCAAGTGTGAACTTCACTGCAACTAACCAAGTTGGTTCTGCATCAGTGATTGCCACTTCAACCGCGGGTAATGCCGTTTTCAACATCACGGTGAATAACACTCTTCCAACAAAAATGGTGACCATTTCTGGTGGTAACAACCAAACAGTAGCACCAAGTGCACAAGCGTCGACTCCGTTTGAAGTCATTGTGACTCAAGCAGATGGAACGCCTGTTTCAGGCGTTGACGTTTCATTCACCGTCACCACTGCAAATGGCGGTACACTTTCAACTGCTACCGACACATCAGATTCAAACGGTAAAGCCAGTACCACATTCACCGCTGGTTCATCAGCGGCAACAGTTTCTGTTCTTGCCACTTCAACGGCAGGAACTGCTGTATTCACCGTCAACGTTGCCAATGCCAGCTCTGGTGGCGGTGGTGGTGGCGGAAGTACAACTGGCTCTAGTGGTTCATCGCTCTTGATTACCAATGGTAACAACCAGGTTCTTGAACAAGGCTTGGCCGCTCCGACTGATCTTGAAGTGCTTGCAGTGAACAGTAGCGGCGACCCGATTGCAAACGTAACCGTCAGCTTCCAAGTTGCATCGGGATCACTTGGCACGGGTGGCACTACCGGAACGGCAACGACTGGTAGTAATGGTCGCGCAAATATCAGCTATACCGCTTCAAATTCACTCGGCCCGATTTCAGTGATCGCCACTTCAAGTGCAGGGAGCGCAGTATTCAACCTCACGATCGGCGCTCAAGGCGCAGGCTCTTCACTCAGTATTTCATCGGGTAATGGTCAGTTGCTCTTGCCAAACAGTAATGCATCCAGCCCACTTGAAGTCATCGCAACGAACGCAAGCGGTAGTCCGGTTGCTAACGTTCCGGTTACATTCACGGTGACCACCACCAATGGTGGTGTGCTTTCCAATTCAACACCAACCATCACGGTCAATACGAATTCAAGCGGTAAGGCATCAACCACTTTCTCCAGTTCGAACACTGTTGGTTCAATCTCGGTCTTGGCTTCTTCCAGGGTTGGTAGTGTGACCTTCTCACTCAACACCAATCAGATCGGCGGCGGAAACGGCGGCGGCGGTGGCTCACCGGTCATTTTCAGCCCCACCACTTTTGTTCCTGCATCTTCGACATGGGTAAACGTCGAAGTCGGTGCAAGCCCCACTAAAACCGTGACGGTAACGAACTCGGCTGCAACGAATGTTTACATCAACTCGGTCTTCACCACTTCAACCACGCCGTTCAGCAAGGTTTCAGATACTTGTCCTCGCTCACCAAGTGCGCTTGCATCAGCTGCAACCTGTACGATCACCATCGCATTCTCACCGACTGATGGAGCGACCGTTTCAAAATTCATGTTCGTGAACTGGTCTTCACTTGCCGATGGTTCAAACGGTACCAACGCGGTTCTTTCTCTCGAAGGTTCCGGGCCATCACTCTTAAGTTTTGCCGGTATTTCTTCTGCAACTAATATCACCACCAGCTCAGTTCAATTGAACTGGAACGCGGCAAGCGGCGGAAATATTACTCAATACCGAGTGTATAACACCACCGGAACTGCAACACAGATTGCAACTTTGCCGGCAGGTTCAAACACCTACACAGTTACAAACTTGAACCCGAATACCACTTACAAGTTCCGAGTCTATGCTGTGAACTCGGCCGGAACGGAAGATGGCAACACGAACGATGCCACCATCACCACTCTTCAAGTGACGGGACCTGTTTTGCAGATGACCGTTACCAGTCCGAGTGCTGACACTGGTTTCAACAATTGGGTGTACCCATCTAAAGCAATTCGTGCAGGGTTTGATACCTTCACTGCCGATGTGAACAGCAATGTCACTGGCAATGATACAGGCCCGAATGGCGCGATCACTTACACTTGTAAATTCTCGCGTAACACAAACAGTTCATCAGCGGGAAAATCAACCTGTAGTGCCGGCTTACTGGGTGGAACCTTCAGCTTCAACGGTACTACCGGAGCCATCAGCTGGACACCAAGACTGGGCACTCAAGGTTTGTTTGAATTTGAAATCAAGGGTTCCGATGTGATCGGACCAACTTACAAATATTTCCTGATGGATGTCGGCCATCCGTATTCAACCACGAATCTTTCAACCTTACTTGCAGATTTCCGTACCTCGTTCTCAAACATGTACGACACACAAACCGGAACATCATCGTCTTGGATGGATATCTCTGGAAAAGGAAACACTGCTTCGATCACGGGTACGCCGAACTGGGCTGGTGCTGTGACCGGAACCACGGCCAACACCACTACTGACCCTCAACGCATGACCTTCAATGGTACTACCGAGTTGAATCTTGGAACCGTTTTGTCAGGACTGAAAAGTTTCATGATCGATTACTGGCTCAGTAACCCTGAAACCGATTTCACCAATGGTGCAGTTGTTCTGAAAATGGATACCGACAACACCGATAATGGGTTCAAGGTCACTCAGAACACGAATGCAAACGGAAAAAGAATGTTGCGATTTGACTTCGAACGTTCTTATGCGCGCACGATTGCTGTCGACAATCCATCTCTTCACTGGCGTATTGATGAAGCCAGCGGCAACACATTCTCAGAGCTGATCACTACTAATTCAGCAAATCAATTATCTTTTGTTGATGGTTCAGGCGCAGCAACTTCAACCGGCCTTGCACTCTCACAAACAGGTGCAACTCTCGGGGAAAAATCATCAACCGGAGCATCTTTCCATACCAACAAACTTGCATTGCCAAATATCAGCACCCTCAAACCTGCGGGTGATTTCAGTGTGGAATTCTGGGTCAAATACCCGAAC
This sequence comes from Nitrosovibrio sp. Nv4, assembly GCA_943327105.2. Lineage (GTDB taxonomy): Bacteria > Bdellovibrionota > UBA1018 > UBA1018 > CAIMNF01 > CAIMNF01. The sequence goes on along the minus strand of CALPVV020000042.1, from coordinate 8,309 downwards.
CGCGGTACACCAGCCGATCACACTCTTTACACGTTGAACACCACTGGTACAGCAAATGGGTTAAGCATCTATATTGCCACTGGTGTGCTTACGGTGAAATACAAACCGAGTGCAGCAGCAGCAGTCACATTGACACCGACCTACCCTGCATGGGGTTACTTGTTTGATCAAAACTGGCACCATATTGTATTCACTTCGATCAACAACAGTAAAAACGTGTATCTCGATGGTAACGTCTTGAGTACTTCGACTACGGCAAATGGCGCCATCACTTGGCCAACCACTCCTGACCAAGCAACTGTAGTGGCAAGTGGTGATTCGACTAACCCAGTGATGCTCGATGAGCTCGCATTCTACGGTTTTGCACTCTCAAGCAACCAAGTCAAAAACCATTTAGCTGCGGGTGACCACTTCATTCGTAACCAAGCATTGTTCCCGGCGAACTCTGTTCACCAAGCAAAACCAACTGGTTACTGGCGTATGGGTGAAAATAACCAAGGTAACTATCAGGATTCATCAGGTAACCAAAACAACTTGTTTGACTCGGATTGGGCAACTTATTTGTCGCCATACGGTGGCGTGTACATGCGCACCGGCGGTTCTGGATTAGACAATGATGGTGCCAGCTATCAAAATGAAGCTAACTACAAGTTGAGGTCTTTCAACCTAAACACTCTGACTTTCAACGACAAGTTCACTTATTCCGGTTGGATCAACTTCATCAATTATCCAAGCACTGATCGATATCTGCCGTTCTTCAGTTGGAACAATAACAGTGCCAACACTCATGGATTTTTGGCTTACATCAGTAACGATGGTTTTTTAAACGCGTACTTTGATCGAACCTGGTCAGCTGCAAATAACTATATCCGTTCCACTGGCGCGGTCTTACCAACGGGTAACTCCACTCAGTTCCCACTGGGTTGGTACCATGTGACCATGACTTATGATGGGTCAAAAGTGAATAATGAACGGGTGAATTTTTATGTGAATGGACTACCCGTTAAAATGGGAAGTGCCATTGGAACCATTCCAACGAGTTTGTCGACATTGACCAATGCCAACTGGGAATTTGAATTAGGTAATTGGCACGTGAACAATGGGCAACTGGCAAATAAATTCAACCATGCCTCTGGCTTATATTATTCACATGATGAAGACGCCATTTACGACCGCGTGTTGACCGCAAGCGAGATTCGCGCACAAGCTAACGAAGCCAGTCTTCGTTACTGTGATGTAAACATCACTTCACAAGTACTTGACCCTGTGAACACCAAACCATTTGATTATGTGAATATGCTGTTTGACGGAACCACTCTTACCATCAAGCGAAACTCAAAACTCGAATGTGCGCTTCGCCCAAGCGTCAACTTGGTGGGTGAATCCTTACCGATCAAAGTCGGAGCAACCACCAACGGTTTCAAAGGCCACCTTGCCGATCTACGCGTGCATGGTGCTGATGTCGGCGTAACCGTTGCCACCATCACGGATGCTCATAAGGCATTCATGCAAAGTTCAGATCAGCATCGAATCGTACCGCTGGGTAACATCGTGACTGACAACTTGGTCAGAAACTACGAAGCATCAGCTGCAAGCGATGGAGTTCGCGGTTATTCACCAGGATGTGAAATCAGTAAAATGAATTGGAACGAAGTTGGCCACATGACCAATGGTAACCGACAGGAACCTGGATACCTCTATAACTGGACCACTTGTACCACCGGTAACGGCTGGAACGGTGATGGTACTCCGACCAACCCTTATCGCCTAACCTTCAACGGAAGCGGAAACTGGGTTGACTTGGGCACGAACAACTCGATCTTCCCTTATGCGCTCAATAAATTGAGTGCGTGTTTATGGATGAGAACAACCAACAGTTCGAACTTCCACATCATCTCGCGAACCGCTCAAAACTGGGCTTACGGTGAATTCGACTTGGTTTGGGGTGATACGAGTAACTTCTACTTCTTTCTGAACTACGGTAACTCGCGTGGTAACGGAAACTATGCAAACGCAAACTTGAATGGTGCCAATGCGAACTTAAGAAATGGAAACTGGCACTATGTGTGTGCAATGTATGATGGAGCGATCACCGCCATTTACATGGATGGCACCCTGGTATCGAACACTCCTGCATACACGGGTAACATCTATCAAGCGAGCAGCATGAATGCGCGGTTGACCCTTGGCTCACAGTACGACCACTTCTATAACTTCAACTGGGGTGGCTGGTATAAGGGCGACATCGGCGCAGTTCATATCTACAATTCCGGTTTAACGGCTGCACAGATCAGGCAGAACTGTAACGCCCAGGCCGCGAACTACAACATGACCACTTGTGCACCTTAATATGGGTGCCTGACTACTTTCCTATGCTGGCAGCGTTATTTTGATAGGTGCGAATTCCACTCAGCGAGTTGAAGTCATTAGTTTTATGCGCCAAGCATAAGAAAGTAGTCAGGCACCCACCGGTCATTAGCGACACATTGTTGACGGAACTCTAAAGAGTTAAAATTAAAATTGATTCGGTCCGATAAGTTAACCATGAACGGTGGACTCATGCGCGCAAAAATCAATTCGCTCTCTTCAAACTTTTCAACGAAAAGCTTTTTACTTTTATTCAGTTTGTTCGCTGCAGGTTGTGAAATGCCATCGCAAAGCGATTTATCAAGTATGACCAGCACTGCAAGCACTGAGCCCGTACTTGCAAACAATGTCGGCGCAACCGGAACTCAACTTTTAATTACCGGCGGTAACAATCAAACCATCGGCATCAACTCACCTGCACCACGCAGTCTTGAAGTATTTGCTGTCGACAGCCGTGGTGTTGCAATGGCTGGAGTTGAAGTTACTTTTGAAATTTCAACTGGCTTTGGTACTTTTACCGGAAACAAAATCGTAGATACCGCAATCACTGGCGCAGGCGGTAGAGCAAGCATTGCCTTCGCAACTGCAAGTCAACTGGGTTCAGCAACTGTTGTCGCAACTTCTACAGCTGGTAGCGCTGTTTTCAATTTTTCTGTCGGCATGACTGCAATGAACACCGATGCCGCTGCCGGAGCCATTCTTCTTGCGGCAAATGGTAACAATCAAATCGTTGCGCAAAATGCGGCAGCAACAAAAAGTCTTGAAGTCATTGCATTGAATGGCAATGGCGCTCCCATGAATGGTGTCGTAGTGAAATTTGAAATTCTAACCGGCGGAGCAGGCACACTCACCGGAGGCCTAACCACGGCATCAGCAACTACAGGTTCAAATGGACGTGCATCTATCGGCTTTACGTCAAGCGCTCAACTTGGTCCTGTTTCAATCATTGCTTCTTCTTCAGCCGGTAGTGCTGTCTTCAATTTACAAGTGAGCGCCAATGCAACAAACACTTCGGCTGGTTCGATGTTGCTTGCCAGTAATGGTAACAATCAAACCGTGATACAAAGCCAAGTGGCTTCAAAAAATCTCGAGGTCACTGCTTTAAACAGCCTTGGCGCACCAATCTCTGGCGTCAGTGTTACTTTTGATGTCGTAACCACCGGCGCAGGAACTTTCGGTGGCATGAGCACTTCAACCGTCACTACCGGCTCAAACGGTAAGGCATCAGTCACTTTTACTGCAGGAACACAATTGGGTTCCGCTTCGATCTTGGCCACTTCTTCGGCAGGAAGCAGCGTTTTCTCACTTCAAATTGCATCTTCTTCAAATACCACCTCAAGTGGTTCAATGCTCGTGATCACGAATGGTAATGAACAAAACATCATTCAAGGTCAGTCAGCTTCAAGAAACTTAGAAGTCATGGCATTGAACAGTGCCGGTGTTCCACTCTCTGGCGTGTTGGTCACTTATGAATTGATGACTACAGGTGCAGGCACCATGAACAGTGGACTCACCACGACCAGTGCCACCACCAGTGCCAACGGTCGCACCAGCGTTTCATTCACGGCAAGCAGCCAATTGGGAAGCGCTTCGGTGATCGCACGCTCTTCAGCAGGAAGTGCCGTATTCACCCTTCACATCAATGAAGCAACTAACACCACTACAGCAGGCTCAATGCTTTTGGTAACCAATGGTAACAACCAAACCGTGACCCAAGGTCAAGTTGCAGGCAAAGCGCTTGAAATTTTAGCATTGAATAATATCGGTACACCGATCCCGAATTTAACCGTGAATTTTGAAGTGGCTACGACTGGTGCAGGTACTCTCACTGGCAATGTGACCACAAAATCAGTAACCACCAACTCAAACGGCCGAGCAAGCGTGAACTTCACCGCTTCAAGCCAGTTGGGTGCAGCCACTGTGGTTGCAACTTCAACCGCCGGAAGTACCGTTTTCAATTTGCAAGTGAGCAATGCTTCGAGCACAAGCTCAACCGGTTCAATTTTATTGGTCACCAATGGTAACAACCAGACTGTGGTAAAAAGTACTGCTGCTGGAACTGATCTTGAAGTCATGGCGCTTGATAATTTGGGTATGCCGATTCAAGGCTTGAATGTGACTTTTCAAATCGCAACGTCGGGCGCTGGAACACTTGACGGAAACGTCACCTCATCGGTAGTCACCACAGATACAAACGGTAAAGCAAGTATCGGGTTCACCGCTGGTAGCCAACTCGGATCTGCAACCGTGCTTGCACGTTCAACTGCAGGCAGTGCTGCATTCAATGTTCAAATCAGTAATTCTTCAACCAGCGTTTACAATGGTGCGGTTTTGCTCGTCACCAGCGGGAACAACCAATCGATTTCTCAATCTACAGCGGCGACTAAAAATCTTGAAGTCATGGCCATCGACAATGTCGGACAGCCGATTCAAGGCGTAACCGTAAAATTTGAAGTGGCCACTTCAGGTGCTGGCTTACTCGCAGGTGGCAACACCGTTGCAAACATCACTACGGGTGCAAATGGTAAAGCAAGTATCGGGTTCACAGCAGGTAGCCAATTGGGTTCTGCAACCGTCATCGCTTCTTCAACAGCAGGAAGTGCAGTATTCAGTCTTCAAATCAATCCGGTTTCAACAACCAATACCGCAAGCTCGATGCTTTTAGTGACAAACGGTAACAATCAAACTGTCATAGAAAGCACTGCTGCTGCAAAAAATCTTGAAGTGATGGCCATCGACAATATGGGTGCGCCGATTCAGGGCTTGCTCGTCAGTTTTGAAGTTGCCACAACCGGAGCAGGAACTTTGACTGGTGGTAACACCACTGCTACAGCCACCACCAACTCAAATGGTAAGGCCAGTGTAGCATTCACAGCAGACTCACAAACCGGTACCGCTTCAGTGGTTGCAACATCAACTGCGGGTAGCGCGGTATTCAATATTTTAGTGAGTGGTGCCGCAAGCAATAGTTCGGCAGGTTCGATGTTATTGGTGACGAATGGTAACAATCAATCAATCGTAAAAAATACCAACGCAGCAGCAGGGCTTGAAGTCTTGGCGCTCAACAGTGCTGGCGCACCGATCTCTGGTTTGGCTGTTAAATTTGAAGTTGCTACTTCAGGTGCGGGTACCTTCACCGGCGGAAACACGGTCGCAACGGTAAATACCAATGCTAGCGGTAAAGCGAGCATCGGATTCACCGCTGGCGGAACCATGCAATCAGCAACCATCGTTGCAACTTCGAGTGCAGGAAGTACCGCATTCAATTTACAAATCATCAACTCGGCAACAGTCAATTCACTTGGTTCGGTTTTATTAATTACCAATGGTAACAACCAAACGGTCACTGAAAATGCAACCACTGGAACCGGACTCGAAGTCTTGGCACTCAACAGCGCCGGAGCACCCATTGTTGGTATGCCTGTAAATTTTGAAATTGCAACCGCAGGAAAAGGAACACTCACTGGTGGCGATACCGTAGCGACTGCGACTACTGATTCGAATGGTAAAGCCCATGTTGATTTCACTGCAGGAAGTTCAATGGGGGCTGCTTCAGTAGTGGCCACTTCATCTGCCGGAAGTGCGGTATTCAACTTAACCGTGATCAGCTCTTCAAGCTCCTCTGCTACCGGTTCTGTATTGTTAGTGATCAATGGTAACAATCAAACGACTTTAAAAAGCACGACTGCGGCAACCGATCTGGAAGTCATGGCACTGAATAGTGCTGGAGCTGCCATCAGCGGCACAACCATCACTTTTAAAGTTGCAACTTCGGGTGCGGGTACACTCACCGGCAATTCTACCACTGCGACCGCAACTACTGACTCTGCGGGTAAGGCTCACGTTTCATTCAATGCAAGCGCGCAAGTCGGTTCTGTTTCTGTGATTGCAACTTCAACTGCAGGTAGCGCTCTTTTCAACTTACAAGTAGTGAACGCCGCAACTGCCAGCACCAACACTTTGGGTTCAGCACTTTTAATCACTGCAGGTAACAACCAGGTTCTTGAACAGAACACTGCGGCTCCGCTTGACCTTGAAGTTCTTGCTGTAAATAGCAGCGGTGCCCCTATTTCAGGCATTTCGGTGACATTCCAAGTTGCAGCTGGTGCATTCAGCGGAGGCGGAACAACGAAAACCCTCACCACTGACAGTGATGGACGAGCGACTCTTGGCTACACGGCTTCAACACAATTGGGACCGATTTCAATTATCGCGACATCAAGCGCAGGCAGTAACGTTTTCAACATGACGATCGGCGCTCAAGGTGCGGGATCGGCACTGAGTATCTCTTCCGGTAACGGACAATTGCTTTTGCCAAACTCGACCGCTTCGTCACCACTTGAAGTCATTGCCACCAATTCAAACGGTAGCCCGATGTCAAGCATTCCGGTTACCTTTACCGTCACTACCACCAATGGTGGTGTGTTGTCTGCCAATCTCACTCAATCAGTCACGATCAATACCGATGCTGATGGTAAAGCAAGTACTTCATTCAAAAGCTCGAACTATGTCGGTTCGGTTTCAATTCTGGCTTCATCAAGAATCGGTAGTGTGACTTTTTCACTCAATACCAATACCGTATCAAGCGGAAGTGGTGGCAGTGGAGCGGTTCTGGTCTTCTCACCTTCAACACTTTCTCCTGCTTCAACGACTTGGGTAACTGCAGAAGTGGGCACTAACCCTTCAAAAGCAGTGACGTTGACGAACGCTGCTGCAACCAACGTTTATCTCAATTCAATTTTCACCACATCGACCACACCATTCAAAGTGGTTTCAGACAACTGTCCTCGCTCTCCGACTGCGTTTGCAACCGGAACATCTTGTACAGTGAACATCACTTTCTCACCGACCAATAGTGATACGGTTTCACGTTTCTTATTTGTGAACTGGTCGGCACTCAATGACGGCTCAAACGGCACCAACGCCTATCTTGATCTTCAAGGTTCTGGTCCAGCACCACTTGTTTTTGCAGGTTTGACTAACGCTTCGAACACCACTACCACTTCGACACAATTGAACTGGGTTGCTGCGAGCGGAGGAACCAACACTCAATACCGAATTTACAACACCACGGGTGCTGCAAACCTGATTGCGACTCTGGCACCAAATTCAACAAGCTATACGGTTTCAGGATTAACACCGAACTCTTTATATAAATTCAAGGCTTTTGCAGTGAACACTGCAGGCGTTGAAGACGGCAATACCAGTGAAATCACCGTCACCACGGGTGTGCTTTCTGGTCCAGCTTTGACCACCATCTCGAACTCGGTGTATCCTTCCACTTATATTCGTTCGAGTTTTGATACTCTGACTGCCGATGTGAATAGTTCAATCACCAGCAATGATACCGGCCCGAATGGCGCGATTACCTACGCCTGTAAATTCTCACGAACAGTCACCGGAACCGGAACCAGTAAAGTTGCCTGTGCATCAGGCACACTAGGTGGAACCTTCAGCTTCAATACTGCAACAGGGTATATCAGTTGGTTGCCAAAATTCGGTACTCAAGGCGTATTTGAATTTCAAATCACCGGAACCGACTCTGTTGGTAGTACCAATCAGTACTTCACGGTGAATGTGATTCATCCTTATGGTTCAGCAAGTGCGGGCGTACAAAACCTATCCACTATCATTGCTGACTACCGTTCCTCGTTTGCGAACCGCACTCAGCAAAACGCAACTAGTGCCACTAGTTGGTTGAACACTTTGAGTTCAAATTACAACGCAACCGTTACTGGTACGGCAAACTTCAATGGTGCGAGCTCGAACACCAGTGCCGATCCTGAAAAATTCACATTCACGAATTCCACTCAAGTCGACTTTGGTCAGCCCCTTGCCGGGCTTGATCGTTTCATGATCGATTACTGGATCAGTAACCCGGAAGGGAATTTCACAAACGGATCAACCGTATTGAAAATGGATACTGACAATACCGACAACGG
>CALPVV020000041.1 GCA_943327105.2 Nitrosovibrio sp. Nv4 | reverse complement strand
TGAATTCAGACACGAAATCTTCGTCATGCAGTTCTTCAATCACCTGATCATCAAGTGAAAGCGTCACTCCATCATTTTGCAAAGGAAGGAATGCACGAATCAAGCTTTCCGCACTTGAGTCCTTGCGCGAGAAAATCCACTTCAATGGGTTTGGAACCGGTTGGTCTGATGGGGCCATGAATTGAAGGTCTTTGATCTCGGATGGATTTTCAAAAATGGCATTTTGAATGACACCGTCTTTGGTTCTTAATAAGATCGCACCCTGAGACTGGCTTTGGGCTAATGAAATCCATGCATAGATCAATTTCAAGTAAAACGGATAAACACCTCTAACCAAGGCACTACGAGGTTTTGAATCGGTGTCTGCTCCGGTCAGAAGCGGAAAAAGTTTTTCTTCAAATATATTCTTGAGATCGAGAATGTAAGCTTCGAGATATTCAATCGCCGGTTTAGAGCAAAAGAGTTCAAGAGAGATGTTTTGAGACGCAGGCGCTCCCTCGAGTTTATTCATCAATTGGGCAACCTTGTTTTTCAGGTGCTCGAAGAATTGAGGAAAGGTCTTGTCGGAACGAATGAAGTATCGAACAGACTCTTGGAAAACCATCGCAGCAATGCCGATATGACGAAGAAGTCTAAGGTCATTGGCACGTTTTGCCTGTTTTTTCACCGCGAATAGATCTTCGCTCAGTGTTTCATCCCAGGATTTCAAACCAAGCGAGAGAATTTGCAATTGCTTCAGAATTGGAAGTGGAACACCGTCGATTTTTACAAAATCAAAGTCGTGTTCGACCGAGAAGGTTCCGTTTGAGAATACTCTAATGTGAGGAAGAAAAGATTCTTTTGGCAGGAATTCAAACTTCGGATCCGTATGAATTTCATTCAGCTGGCAATGAAACTCGCTCTGGATACGTTCAAAGATGGTTTCGAAATCACCATGACTTTTAAGGTTCACTGTTTGCGGGTAGTGTTCAAGCCAATGGTGGAAAGGGTGGAAGAACGCCTGTCTTTTGTTTGGATGAAAGGCGATGGTCGGATACCAGATCCAATCTTCATGAAACTTGAGTGCGGCTTCTACTTCGAAATCATGGTGATTGTTGTTGATCACGGTGAAGTGATAACCCGATTTCAAATGGGAGTGCGGTGAAAGCTCTAGATCATCGAGTTGTTCAACCAGATTTTCATTTTCGAGTTTTTCGGTGGTTGAAAAATAAACCTTCAGCTTATCGCGTTTGAGAAGTTTGATCGCTTCTTCGGTTACGCCCATCAAAATCGAGTCAAGCTTTCTATCTGCTTGAAGATCCCAGACGGTTGTGTCTTTCGATGGTGGAAAGAAGCGATGACGCTTCAATTGCAATGTATGGCTCGATTCATGATCCAGTAATCGAGATGCGGTAGGAAGAAGATCGGCCGGTACGGCATTGCAATAGGGGTGAAACAGGATTTCTGAAACTGGAATCCGGGAGTGATCTGAAAAAAGATAGTAAATGCTTTTTTTGCGGAGGGTTTCGTGCGGATTCTGGAAAAGGTTATTGGTGGTGCCTCGGAATGATTTTGGCGATCTCCATAGTGGGTGTGGAAGATCGGATTCGCGAAGAAACTGAATTGCCAAGTCAGGCAACAAGAAGTCGTAATGGGGTGATGCCGGTTCAAGTTGTTTTTTAAAAGTGTGTTCGGTCGAATGTTCTTTGCTGGATACCGGTTGATGAGGAAAACAAAAAATCAAACCTTCGAAGTGGCCTAGCAAGTGATGGTGTTTGTCTGAAGATCTTGCAAATGAGTCGGAAGAGTCACTTGAGTCTAATGTTTTTGCATCGGTCTTGAGTTTTTCAAGTTCACCCTCAAACGACTTTAATTTTTCAATCACTTCTTCTGGAACACGAATCAAGTCATATTGCTTTGAAGCGATGGACGCCATTACCCATGTGGCGAGCGCTTGGTGTTTGCAATAGATGCCATATCCGGCCATCGAGCAATCGCAGTTTGAATAGAGTGGTTGGTTGATAACACCGATTTCGATTCTCGTTTTAGCAGGATCATCCAATTGAAATTCTAACTGGTGGCCTTTAGCACCCAAGATCGCCAATTCCATGCCGTTAAATCCGCCGTCGCGAAGGTACTGAAGCCCTCGCTCCAGTGCCGATGGATCGAGACCTTTTTTTAACGCAGAATGACCAAGACGCTTAAGCTCGTGCAGAGAAGGAAGTTTCATTCGCAATAATTGTGTCTGACATTGAGGACTAAAGCAACGGTCTATTTTTTATTGATTTTTTGATGACGGATGCCGATAATGTAAACATGAAACATTTAACTTCTCGCCGTTCATTTTTAAAGATAATTGCAGCCTCTGCCGCGACTGTTTTGATGGCGCCTGTGGCTAAAGTCCAGTCTGTTTTCGCAGAAATGGTTAAGGCGGACGATGCCCTTGCAAAAGCACTTAGCTATGTGGCTGATGCGAAGAAAGCTGACCCTGCAAAACGCAAAGATAAAAAAGCGGTTTGCTCAAACTGCCAATTTTACACTGAAACTGACTCAAAAGCCAAAATTGGCAAGTGTCAGTTGATTCAGTCAGGCGATGTTGCTGCCGCTGGATGGTGTACTTCCTATTCCCTGAAGCAGAAAAAGGCCTGAGCTGAATGACTCGCGATGCCCGTGAGTTGATTCGAGATTACCGGGAAAGTGAATGGCGCTCCACACGTCTAAAAGTGTTGCGTCATCTTGCAGATTTTCAAGATTCCCGGTCTTTTCACTTTCTTACCCAAATCATTCAAAATGAAGAAGATCTGGCTGAACAGCAGATTGCCATCGCTTCTTTAGCGCGAAGAAAGTCCGTTGCTTCCCGTATTTTTCTACGTAATTTTTATTCGGTTGCCCCCGATACACTCAAAGTTTCCCTTGCTCACGCGCTTGGTACTGTTCAAGATCTAGCTTCAATTCCGTTATTGATGCGGGACTGGGATATTGCCATTTCAAAGCAGGACTTCGCATGGCTTCGGAACATTCTTCTTTCTTTCGGTGAGTTGAAGGCCTTTGTTTCGCTGCCAAAGATCTTATCTTTTCTTCAAGAGCAAAATCATCAAACCAGCAATGAATTGCTGTTCGCAGCCATTTTCTCGCTCGGTAGGTTATCGCGCCATCCGCTTGAGCTACAAAATGCTCTTGAGTCCCATCAAGAACGAATTATAGAAGATGCACTTTTGTCCCAGGTGTATCAGAGCGCGCTTTCACAGGTGCAAGTTCGTAGCCAGTTCAAGTTAGAAGATTACCTCAACAAGGTTTTCACCCTTCATGAGCCTCATCCTGTATTGCCTCTTGAACTCTTGTCTTTTGATCCGGAAGAGGTTGACCTTGGGTTAAGTCTGTTTTCGATTGATCAGCAATGGAAGCGGTTGTTGTTTGCCCTTCGAGGCGTATTACCCGAACGACGGGAATTTCACTTGGTTTCTATTGCTGAAACACTGAAAACTATCGGTGATCTTGAAAATTATTATGATTTTTTCGAAGGGCTTCGTGATCTTGGCATTACTCCTGCGATCAAGAGCAAGATTGAATTAGTGATCCAACCACAAAACCTTTCTCCTGAATTGAAACTCAAGTGGCTTGAAGTGGATGGTTCATTTGAAAATGAAGCCAGTTTCTTTTTGAAGCATACCAGTGATGAAATGGCAATTCGTTGGATCAATGGCTGGAATGAAGATTGGAATGGCAAATTGCTTTCTTCAAATCAGCCGGCTGTGTCCGTAAGAGTCGATGCTTGGATTCAAGCGGGCTGTTCGGTTCCGGTTCATGCGCGCTTGATCAGAGCTTGTGCTGAATTAGGCTTGATTTTGCCTTCGATTTTAAAGAATTTCTCTTCAGACTTTAAAAAAACGGCGCTTCGAAGTTCTTTGCTTTTATATCTTGAGAAACATGCAGGCATGGTGAGTCCGGATGTTTTGGCAGAGTCGTTTGCAGTGCTAACACCCGAAGAAAAAGATGCATTGGCCTTGAGAATGTTGGCTGTTCTAGAAGTTTATGCCAATGACAAGAAATGGGTTAAGGAATTCGAGCCCTTGCTTAAAAGTTTTTACGATCACTTCAATGTCGAAATCCGCGCAGCACTCATTCGTGTTCTTGCCAGGGCGAAAATCAATGAAGAGTATCTGTTGAAGCAACTGGGTAATGAGCATGAACCGATAGTTTTGAATGCGATCATTTCGTTGAAGGCATTCTCATCGTCGAGTGAAGCTGGTGATGCATTAGTGCCTTTTTTAGGCTCTCATTCAATGGTGCTGCGTGGTCGTGCCCTTGATTCACTTTGTGAGAATGCCTCGTTAAAATCAAAACAGGCTGTGATGAAGTATCTTGAATTGCACCTGGATGATGAAGATGCCGTTGATAAGATTTATCGCTGTTTTGATCCGCTGAAAAAAGGTGGAGAAACATTTGTAAAACAGCTGGAAGAAATTTTAAAGCGTAACCCCGACCACTCTCAATGGGAAAAACTGGTACAGCTTCGTGAACGCCTTTTAAGTCATACTCCTTCACTTTCCGGTGTTGATTCGATGAAAGGCGTGGGGCCTGAGGCACTAAAAGAGCTTGATCATAAGCTATCCGAAGTGATTCCGATGTTTTCCAAGCTTGATCCGACCGTTCAATCGGCGTTGCGTGCGGCTGAACAGCCATTCCATCAATCAACCGATCTTCAGAATCTTCCGGTAGATAAGGCACCAACGGTTCTGGAGTATTGCAAGGCGCTTGACTTGATTTTGGAGCGTCATCTTGGGCAGAAGTACTTGTTTCCCAAACTTGATCAGAACCTTCATCAGTTTCAAACGCTTTGGCATCATCTTGGATTTTCGGAAGACTACCCGGCTGCTGACAAGGTGCTAAATTCGCTTGGTTTAAAGGGGAAAATTACGCCTGAAAACTTTCCCCTACATAAGTCAAAAATGATGTGCACCACATTCTTTAATGGCAAGATCACTCAAGATCGCTTTAAGATTTTTGATGGTCTACGCTCTTGGGCGGTGATCTTCTTGTTATTTGCTCGAAAGATTCCACAAGTGCAAGGTACTCCATTGCTATCGATCGGTAAAAACATCGATGCGGCTACCATGAATGAACAATGCATCCTGATTGCTAAGAAGTTGATGACGTTGCAAGATCTTCGCAATCCTGCTGCGCACAGGCAAACCTATACTGAGTTGCAATTGGTGACTCAGGTGCGAAATGAAGCGATCCAGCTCGTCAATACGGTGCTAACCCTGGTGTTATGAATGCACGTTTAGATTCCGAACCCGAACATGGTTCCTATTGAACTGAAGCCAGAAAGGTCGTAATTGCCTTCAAAGGCAAGCCTTAAACCTTTAGAGCCGATCATGAAGTTCACACCAGTAAAGGCATATCCTGTTGTGCCTGAACCTGATTTTTCAAGCGTCCCAATAATTGGAAATTCCGCTGATACGGTTCCGCTGATGAAGCGGCCACCAATGCCGATGTAAGGTTCCGCAAAACTGAGTCGTCTTGAAAATACCAGTTCAGGAGTGATGACTGAAAGGCTTTGTAAATTCAGCTGCGGTACTTTTGCAAGGGTGTATCCCAGTCGAATGGCTGAACTCAGTCCTTCCTCAGGGTCATAAATATTGAATTTGAAATCACCGCCGACAACATATTGCCCTTGGTAAAAAATTCCTGAAATCCCAATATCAGTTGATGGCCCTAGTGCTTTCCGAATGTGTCCCTTGAGCATGGGCACCGCCGGAGATTGCTGTAGTGAAGCATTGTTCACGCCGTTTGCCTCAAGTGCATTGATGATGCCGTCACCGATTTTAATCATGGTGGTTTCAATTTTAACTTCAAAACCACTTGGCTCAAAAATGGAAATAGCACCTTGATAAGGGCGGTGAACAAGTAGAATACCCATTGTTTTTGCCGCTTCATTGGCAATGTCTTGGGGAATGAGATTGTTCAATTGGCTGAGATCAAAAAAGCTAGGATCAAAGCCTGCGAAACTGGTAGAGGATGAAAACAAAATTCCGAGAAGGGCAAGCCTACGGAATTGTTTCATGAATCGCTTCCTGGTTTCTTTTTGTTGAAATTCTTAAGGACTGCAAATGGGTTCTCTTTCAAAAGTTCCTCTTGTTGAGGTAAAAAAGAAAGTTGGTTGCGACCACATTTCACGCATTCGTCTTTTTCGTTCTTGTCCGGCTTTGGTTGCATCGGAATCAAAAGTGCGATTTGTTCGTTCAGGATGTCTTTCAGGTCGGCAAGTGGTTCGGTTAAAACGGTTACTTCGTAATCTGAAGCATTCATGCTCATCGCAGGTGTTTCGTCTTCATCATCGTCTGAATCATCGGCAAGCCAGTCGTCCATCTCGAAGTTGCCTTTGTTTGACGATTCCCGTTTGGTTTCGCCGTAGATTTCAGAGGTGGTCAGCAGAAGGTGAAACTGGGTGTTGATTGGAAATTGAAATGCATCAGCACAGAGACTGCACAAGAGGTATAGCTGGGTTTTTACTTTGCCGGTGACATGAATCAAATCATCCACTCGGCGAAGTGTGAATTCCACCTCGGTAGGGCGGGAACGCGGCTTCCAGTTGGGTGGACGCTTGATGCCGTCCATGCGTTCATCGAGCTGTCCAATCACTTCCATGATCCAAGGGGTCGTTTCAGTGAAAGAGTGTTGAATGTCCTGGTCCTTGATTTCGTGGAAGTAAACTTTCATTACTTATAGTTTGTCATTCTAAAAGCGTTGCTCTGCAAGACTTATTTCGATAGAATAGATCATTATGCGAATCGTCATGGATTTTGATGGTGTTTACACCGACCCGAGTGAAGAGGGTGAAGCGTGCGCCAAGAACTTTGTTGAGAAAATCATTTCCTTCGGATTAGAGGAAGTCGGTCTGGAGACAGTTGAAAAGGTTGACTCTTGGATTGGTGAGTTGCGTGTGCGTCAAGCTACTAAACCATTCTCTTTTGGTTGGAGAAGTGAAGGTCGTGTTTCTGCATTTACTTTCGAAGACCCGTTCATTCGTAATATCGGTTTGGCCGACTTTTTAGATCATCTTGCAGGCAATGGTGACGAAAGAGCGAAGGCTGTTCTTCAGCAATTGAAGAAAAAAGAAAACATGGAATCATTCGGTGCACTTTCCGAGTGGTCATTTCATCAGTTGAATTTGAAGAAACGCCCTGATCCTGCCGCAAAACGTTGGGTCGAAAATGCGATCGATAAAGGTCACGAGGTGATCATTGTATCGAATTCGGCTACTGACAAAATTGTAGAGTTTCTCGATCAAAACCAGTTTTCCGATTCAAAGCGTCCGCAAGTAAGAGGTGGGGCCCGCAAGTTTGGTCTGGGAAATAGTCCCAAGCCGATCGTCATTGCCAATTTGGAACAAGGTGAGTTGACGGCTGATACGGATCGCCCGATCTATGAACAGGCGCTGATGGAATTGAAACCGGATGCGGTCATTGGTGATGTGTTCTCTCTAGATCTGACTCTTCCACTCCGTTTAAAGCGCGAAGGCAAATTGCCGTTTAAATGGGGTATTTTCTATCGTTGTCGTGACTACACTCCTTCAACAATGGTTGATTTGGTTGCTGGGCGCACCTCTTTGGTACCTGAGGTGAAGTTAATTCGTGACTGGAGTGAAGTTCCGCTTCACTAATTTTTGATTTTTACGGGCACTCGGTTTAGACTGAGGGCTGTTCACACTTCATGAACCCGTAGCTCAGTTGGATAGAGCACCTCATTTCTAATGAGGGGGTCCCAGGTTCGAATCCTGGCGGGTTCGCCATTTTTACCGTCTACTCTCAATCAAATCGAATAAAACCCATATCAGACACTTGAAAGTGCATTAAAGCGTCCACGCTGGTATTAAACTAGTTTCATTAATAAACTATTGCAGTTTAATTAAACTAATGTTATTTAATCCCGCATGAAGTGGTTTATTCCAGTTTTTAGCGTATTTGTTTTGAATTCAACAATCGCCAAAGCCGATTGTTCGTATGGAGAAGAGGTTGATCTTCGCAGAACCAATGCTGCGGTTTTTAATCAACTACCGATTTCCAATCAGGGAAATTACGGCGTTTGCTATGCCCATGCTGCTAGCACGATCATCGATTTTCATCGCCTGTCTCTCAGACAAGGTCAGCCGATTCGCCTGACCGACCCTCTCGCAGCAGCAATCATTTCCACCTCTGCCATGGCCGAAATGTCGATAGATGGTGGCAATGTTTGTGATGTGGTCGATGGTCAAAAACAATTCGGGTTTGGATGTTCTGCATCGGGTGTGACCTCAAATCAGGTTCGTGATTTGGGGAATAACTTTCAGCGGGTTTTGGTTGAGCAGGTTTTCATGCCCTATATTGTCAAGCAGAGTAAATTTGAGCCGGTCAGCGGTTTGTGGATCGATCCGACAGAGCGAAAAAAGCAAGACCACAAGCTCAGCAAAAACCAAAAACAGTATCTTGATAAATTAAGTGAAGCGGTGAAGACCTTTGAAAGAATGATCATGTATCGAGGCATTCCTCGTGACCGCTTTCAAAGTAATGCTAAATTGGCTGAGTTTTTTCAAAAAGTTTATGTCAATAATACCTGGGCTTCATTTGAAGGAGATCTGGCTTTTATGGTGATTCGCCAACAGTGTCTTGCTACCAAGTACAAAATGCCCGTACTTTCGTGCACTGAGCACGATAAAGGGAGCTCTGATCTACTCGGTGTGCTTGATGATGGATTGAAAAAAAGAATTCCACTCGGGGCTACCATTTGTGCGAATTTCTTGACCAATAAAAAGTACATGGGAGCTAATCGAGGTTCAACCGTCAACCGCGATTGCAATCAGCATGCAGTAGTCATTATTGGAAAACGGGAACGAAGCGGTTCATGTGAGTATTTAATTCGCAACAGCTGGGGGTCTTCCCAGCAATACGACTGGCCAACCAGTGCGGGCGATGTCTGGGTAAACCAATTTTCACTTTTGGCGAACATGTCAAAAGTTCAAATGGTTAAATAATCGCTAATGATCAGTGATCAAGGCGTATTTGACTTAAGATCGAATAAATTGAACAGTTCTTGATTGCCGTGCAGTTGTACCGTCAGGCTTTTTGAAGAGTTCTTGGAAAACGACATCACGTAGGTCGGACCAATGACTCTGGCCATTCGATTGTTGATCACATGAAGAGCGTTGTTTTCATCAATGGCAATTCCATACGCTTCATCATCTTGATCTAAAATCACTGAAGCCAGACGATTGAAGCGCTGACGAACAATGAAGTGTTGATCAACAATCACTTCATACGGAAGCAGGCCAAGTCCTTGCGCAAGATTTACCTGTTTGCCATCCAAAACCGTGAAGTTTCCTTCGCCGGTAAGCATGCGTTCTGACATGATGGCCGTGCCCGCACTGGTGCCTGCAAATGCCACCCCGTTCAAATAAGCTGTTTTCAAGTATTCTTTGAGGTTCAAGTCGAAGATCGCCTTCATTAACTTGTTTTGGTTTCCACCGGTAAAAAAGATCCCCGTTGCAGAATCGAATTTTTTTAAATTAGCTTTCAGTAGTTTGTTATAACTTGTTTTTTTTAAGAAATACTGTGGCATTACTTCGATCGAAGACGGATGAAATGCTTCCAGTTCGGCTTTAATGTTTGCAGCACTTTCGGTGCTTTCAGATGCCCAAGGGCAAATTAAAATCTTCGCCTTTTCAGAACCCGCCGCTTTAACGAATGCCTCTATTGCAACTTTAGGACGCTTGCCTCCACCAATCATGATGAGATTGGTCGTTGCGTATGCTTGATGTGAAAGGGCTGATAAAAAAAGAATGAACAAAGCACTGAACTTCATGGTGAACGAGCCTACCTTAGCTTTAAACGATGTGCAAAACATCTGATTTAGGAAGTCTGAATTGTGGCCCCCAAGTGGCACGATCACTTTCCCGACCAATCGAGATCACCATAACTGCTCTTGCAGAGCATGGAAGTTTAAGGAGTTTTTTTACCCGACGCTCATCGAAACCTTCCATCATACACGTAGAGAACCCCTGCGCACTGATGGCGAGTACGAAGTTTTCAGCAGCCAAGGCAGCTGATTTTACTGCAACCATTTGCAGCTCGGCCAGGGTGTTCGGTCCACGTGGCACCGGGCGAACCAGGCCAGCCGCAGTGGTCATGACTGCTTTTAGGTAACCCCATGAATTCAATAAGCCCCACCGGTATGTGTAGGGAATCAATTTTTTGTAATAGGTCTGAACCATTTTCGGTGCATTCACCGACTCAACCCAATGGATGAGTGGTTTTTGGGAGCGTTTCCAGTTGCTGGGGTTGCAAGTGATTACAACCAATTCTTGCGCAGTACGGGCCGCCGATTGACTCAAGCAGTATTCAACGAGCTTTTTTTTGTTTTCTTCGCTTTTGACCCAATAAAAATCCCAAGTCTGGGTGTTTGAAGAGTTAGGCGCAAGAATCGCAGCATCAAATGCCTTTTGCATCACTTCTTCGGGTATTTTTTCATCAGTATATTTTCGAATGCTTCTTCTTTTTGTTACGGCTTCAAAGTAATCCATTAGATTTCGAATTCTCCCATAAGAGCGTAGTGATCTGAAAATAAATTTTCTTCATCGTTGAACTTCAGTTCAGTCTTGATGGTTCTGATCGCTCCACGATGAAAAAGGTAGTCCAAACGTTCTGTGATCAAAGGTTCATTGGTTTTGATCGAATAATCACGTGCATAGTGGTTGCTGTAGCAATCGTAGGTGTGACCGGGGTCGCTTGATGGGTGAGTTTCCATCCAGGCATCTCGAACTTCAAATTTTTCCCGAGTGAACTCATATTCCGCTGAATGAGATTTGAAGTTCATGTCACCAGCCAAAATCGTCGGAGCTGAACGATCAGAATACCATTCATTGAGCAATCGTATTTGCTTGAGTTGTGAAATACGGGTTTCCTTTGGTCCGGAAGAGTCTAAATGAGTGCCGATCAGATTCAGTTTTTTACCATTGGGTAGAGCGAGTGTTACGAGAGCCGCGCCCTTTCTAGAAAGACAATCGGTGGTCTTGCATGCACGGAAGGTGAGAATGGCACGATTCACGATTGGAAATTTTGAAAGGATGCGAAGCCCGCTACCAACCAAGCGGGGAACGGGACCAGGACCATCCAATTGAAAAGGGTATTGATTACTTTTGAATTGGTGCTTTCCTTTTTGGGTGAAGACTTCGTTTAACACCACCACATCCGGTCCAATTGCTTCAATTGCCCGCATGGCTTCACGGTATCGCCAGGTATCCCATGTCGCCACTGGGACTCCCCAGGTATTGTAAGTCATGACCTTAATGGTATGAGCAAAGCCATCGGAAGGGCTCAGGATTTGGGCAAACGTCAGTGTGAGGCTTAAAATCGCGATTCGTGCAATCAAGTGAATTTCCATATTCACTTAAAAAGTATCATAGCTTTAGAGGGAGGCAAGTGACCATTCACTCTTGGGATGCCTTGAACGCAGCCGAGGTTCGGTCTGCCATTTTAGCACCAGGAATATGATTTTTGGTGAGACGATTCATGTAGATCAACTCATCGCCCGCGTCCGTCTGGGGCCCTTCAGTGTTGTTGTCAATGGCCTCGGATTTGGCTGGGTCCATGAATTCCGCAGCAAGAGACATGATGCTTCCCAGTGTTGCCGGACGGGAAGCTAATGAAAACGGTGGGGCAGCCCGCCAGCTGATGCCGTTCATTGTTCCCCGTTGAAGAGCTACTTTTGCAGCCCATTTTACGGGTGGAAGCCATTTCACGATTTTCAGGATGGTTCTGGTTTTTTTCTCTTCGTCTAGAATGTTTGCATTCATCAGTCGGGTTACCAGTGTTTGGGAAATACTGATCACACAGTCTTTTTCGTCAAAGCCGTCTAGAGCCGAGGTTGAAATTTTATCGTTCTTGTTGCGATCGCAACGGTTCATGATGCTCTCGAGAAGAATCGACGTCAGATTCATGGTGTCGATTTCAAATGGCTCAAGTGAGTCACTGCCTTTTTCCGGACTTGCCAAAACTTCAGAATAAATGACACCGCAAGTGCGTTCGAACCCTTGCGTGATGCATTCATTATAAATGCGCGGAAATTGGGCTCTCAGCATTCTTGGCATCAGTTCCATGATTTTTTTCCGCTTGATCCAGGTGGTTGAAGCGATACTTTCTGGTTCAAAGTCATAGGTATCAAGAGCCTGCTGACGAAGTTCCATCAGTAAATTGAATACATAAAGGAAGGTGGTGATTCCAAGTCGGTCAAGAGCGTAGGTGTGGTATTTCTGTGTATCGTAGACTTGAGATGAAATTTGTCTGATGGCTGTTCTTTGACTTGAATCCCGATCCGGAATGAGTTCCGAAGCTAATGCAGCGACTTCTGCCAATCCGTGCCTTTTGATGTTGTTCATCGACGCTTCGGTGTTTTTAAGTGTGACAGGCTTTTCAAGAATCCTATTCACCACATTTTGTGCAAATGCATTGCTGTCAAGAAGTCTGATGATGATGGTGATGAGATCGGTGATGTCGTCTTCGAGTAGTCCGTTTTGATCCTGATCAAGTTTGGTAAGAAGGTCATGCGCGATTGAATCGTACAGAGTGATTTGAAATACAAACCCCATGTCCTTGACTCTGATCAGTGTCGCATATTCATCGTTGAATAAACGATCTACGGTTTCGAACTTTCCTTTGAACTCGCATTTACTCCAGTCTCTTTTGTAACATTGCTGTTCTTTTTCTGAATCGCTCAATGATTTTTGAAATGTGTCGATCCAGTTATGAACGACCTTTGACAAGGTGATGAAAAATGTCGGGCTAAAACTTTCAGCAGTTGACTCAGGATTCAGTTTTGGAATCCATTCCGTGAGCTGGAAAAAGTGGTAGGGTTCTGGAATCTCCTGTTGTTTAGCAAAATCGCCAACCGTTTTTGTTTTAAAAGCCGGGTGATGATGGTCTTTCAACCAGGTTTCAAATTTAGAAACAAATGTGCGGTTCGATTCGTTCAGTTCCTCAGTCTTGGTCAGTGGGTTGATTTTCTTAAAAATCAGGTCAAATACGGGTGCGGTTGATGAAAAATGTTCGGTCAGGGCGATCAGGCAATCACCGTTCTTTTTGGCATTCCAATAACCGATTTCAATCCGATCGCCACAAAGGCTGCCAAAAACTTCATTAATCAAAGTAATTCCGCTTGGGAGTGCTTTGATTGCGTGAGGAAACTTTTGAGGGATCCATGGTTCGATTGTCGATCTCAACTCTTCTTCCGAGAGACGATCGGTGCCGCCAAGCTTGATCAATGAACCGGTGAAATGAATGATGTCGATCAGTTTCGAGGAATTGAATTCGTTTTGTTCGTAATTGATCAACGTATCGTAAAAGCTTTTTGCTTGTTTGCGGTTATCTTTCGCCCAATTGATCAAACCGATGATCTGTTCCCGTGAAATTCCGTCTTTGAAACCCAAAACTGCCAGGATTGAACGGATTCTTCGCAAAGAGAGTTCCTGGTCGTTTGATAGTTTTGCCAATCCGGTACGACCGAGCGTGAGCAATTCCTCGATCGAAAGTTTGTTTTTTTCCTTACCTTCGACCTGGTCAAAAGATTTAAGAATGAACTTCTCGTACTGAGCCAGAGTGCTCTTGGCAATATCATCCTGTTCGCTGAAAAAGTCGATGAGATCAGGAAGGGGTTCTGATTTGACTAAGGCTATTTTTCGAGGAGGGGCCTTTTCACCCCAAAAGCTCTTGCTGAAGCCGCAAGAAGTGATAAGCGACGCACAGAAAAGACCGATAGTAATTCTAAAATAAATACTTTTCACCATGTCCACCTCATGCCGATTCCAGCGCTATCTTCAGCACGCCAGTCTCCGAAATAACTGTAATTTTGTCCGGCAAGCATTCTTACTGAACCAATTGCGGAAAAGTTTTTCATGAAGCTGTATTCAATTTCACTCAGCCAGTAGATGCTTTGACGCGCGTTCAGAAGGGTTGATTGAATCAGGTTTTTGAATTCCAGTTGATCGGTGATTGACCAGGGCATTTTGATGAAAGCCAATAAATCCGAGAATCTTGGATCTTCTGACTCGTCACCCATGTGACTGAGTAATCCGAACTGAATGGATGAGAAAGACCCAAATGCATAGGAACCGGATAGGGAAGCGAATTGTGCTGACCAATCATGAACGCCCTGTACCCATTCAATTGTGGGTTTGAAGAGCGCATTTTTAATTTGAAGTCTGAGTGTCACCCATTCTTCGCGGGGGAATTGAGGTTCAATTTCCACTTTTGCGGTAACTGCGTTCTGTGCAACTGCAAGTTTTGCGGATGTCAATGGCACAGCATTGGGTCTGGGTGCGGAAAAAAAGGTTGCATCGACTGAAAGTTCCTTACCTTCGTGAGCAATGCCTGTAAAAAATTGATTTTGTAAAAGTAGTTCTTTGATCTGGCCGACTTCAAGTTGATATCGAATGGGCAGAAGTGTTCCGCCCGTATCGACGGATGCCGGAGGTAATCTTGAATAGCGTTTCGGATGTAGGTCACCGTTTTCACTGAATCCAAGCGATGGTCCAAGTGTTGGAATGAATAATGGTGAATAGGCAAAAAGCAGAGTTATGTTTTCAGCAAGGTTTTGGTGTAGTCCGATACCGAGCCAACCGGATACACGCGGGTTCAAGGCATTGAGTTGGTTTTGGGTCCAAACTGCTCCAATGGCATCGGTTGCTTCAATTTTTTTTGAGCGGGTCAGATTCAGTGGGTGCTCGCGGCCGATCCACAAAAAAGATTTTTTCTCGGTATTGAATTTAAAATCAAGGCGTAGCGGATCAGGGTCTATGCTCCAGCTGCCTTTTGTTCCTGATTCATAATAAGTGTGAATCTTGGTTTCAAAATTTTGGCTTTGAATTTGTGATAAGCCGTTCAAGTAAAAAGATGGCTGCGACTCATTGGCATATTGATAGAATTGCGTTTGTAATTCATTCTTAAATAAAGCAAAGCTGTTTGAAGCAACAAGGGATATCCCAAAAAAGAAGGACAACACCGTGCTTAGAAAATACCCCATCCGCATGCGCGAGTTCGTATCAATCTTGTCGCAGGCGGTCAAATCAAATTTTCTTAACGTTTTCATATTGTTTGCGGTCTTTCCGTTTTTTCAAACGGTTAGCGCTGTTGAGTTGAAAATACGCCCGGATTTCAAGCTGGGCTTGAATGGCCGAACTTATCCAATCGGGGCACAGATTGCGGTACTGCCGGGAGTTTCACAATTGCTTTGGGGGGACTCAAACGATTGGAAGTACGGGTATGTTCGTTTGGGGTTGAATCTTTATACCAGTGCGATCGTCAATCGGGCTGGTCTTGAGTTTCAATTTTTTCCAATCTCCATTCTCGGGGTCAGTGCCGGCTATGATTCCGGTGTGCGTAACTTTGTTCCTAAATGGTTGAATTGTGGCGAGTATGCTTGCACTGGTCGAGTGGATCGCAAGTACGTGCGGTTGAATCTTTTTGGTGCCGTAAAAAAGGTTTCGTTTTCAATTTCTGCAAAATTTGAAGAATTAAAGGGGTTTCAGTCTGTCGATAAGCCCCTTTTTGATGAAATGTCATTGTTGGCGGTAAAGATGAGCGGAGAAAATACGCTTACCTACAGCCCTGCTGTCTTGTACCGATTGGACGATCAAACTCAAGTAGGGTTTGCCTCTCTTTATTCCCGTTCTCTGACAACACCCGGTTTTTCTCATCTGTATGGTCCGGTGGTGAATTGGAATCCCGAACCGAAGTTGAATGCATTGATTGGATTTGGGCTGAATTCAGGTCCAGTTGCACATTCTGCACTTTGTGGTTTTTTTCAGCTGACCTACAATGTTCAACCATCAATAGCGGTGACTGATCTGGCTTACCGCAAGTCTATTCAAGGTGTTTCTGAATCCCAAGACCAATGACCCAAAGCTGATACTTTGAACCGTCGTTATTGATTGTTGCAGCATTGGCAAGAGAGTTGCGATAACGAAAATCAAGGACAGCGCTAAGGTTTTCACCAAGATCTTGCGTGACTTGAAAACTTGCTTGTGCGCCAAAGTGGCTACGGTATTCATCGCTAGTAGTGGTCACGCCTTTTGCCACAATGTTGCTTGTTCCAACGACAGCGTAGTCAAAGCCTGCTGCCAATGAGAAAAATGGCGGCAAAAAATTAAATCGATACAAAAGTGGCAAGATCCAAAAACTGCCAGTGTGCTTGACTTCACCGATGGTTTCTTGGGTGGTGATAGAGGTTGGGACAAATTGAAAACCAGTTTCTACTTGTCCTGGTCCTAGGTCGAATTTTCCTAAAAATGTGTAACCGATGGCATTGCTTGAGCCGGTATAATGGGTTGGAGTAGGATCGATTTTTCCGAGGTTGTAACTGATCATTCCCTGCATTTCGATCGCATTAGAACGAACTGGGCTTACAAGTGAAATAGTCAAGAAAAGGGCAACTCCAAGGGAAATGATCTTTTTCATCAGTTCATTAAACACTAGAGGAGCCCAGAAAAGCAAAGCATTACCTTGTTGACGCAATGCATAAACAAGGATAGAAACGAATAGCTCAACTGAGCTCATTGATGAAGATAAAACACTTTGCCCTCGTATTTTTGGCAGCACTTTGGTTTCTACTTGTTGATCAAGCAGTGGCCTCGTTTTCAATGACCGATCCAGCGAATATTCGTGCCGATGTTGAGCGATTGCTCCATCGTCAATATGCCGAACTCAATGCTTTTACTTTGGAAGCTATGGGCCTTAATGAGGCTCGGACTCCGGTGCAGCCTTGGACTGGAAGTTATTGGCCTGATTCATTAGGTGGCATTGCCAATCGCTATAACAATCGTACTTTTCCGACCGTGGGGTCATGGATTGAGTTGATCACTCCTTACGAAAGTAATCACAAAGATTGGCGAGAGGCTCACGGAAAAATCGCTTCAAACTGGCGGGCAATGTACAATCATGAATTGGCGCAAAAACTGTCACCTTCTGAAAAATATGATCTTGCCATGGGTGATGTGAGTTTCGCTCTTACCAGGAAAATTTATCAAGAGATCGATTATCGTTACGAGTACAAGCAAAACCGAGAATCGGGACTTTGGAAACGTAATCCTGGTTTGGCATCGTGGAGTGGAATTTGCGATGGTTGGACAACCGCTGCACTTCATTTGCCAAGGCCGGTTAAAAAAGTGGAAGTGTTGAGCCCGTTGGGAAAAGTGATTACGTTTTATCCCGATGATTTGAAGGCTCTTGCATCGCAACTGTTTGCCAGAACGAACCGATGGCTCAATATTGAGCGAGTCGGAAACCGTTGTCGTGATCGTCGTCCTAAAATGGATTACTCCGGTCGTCCGATCAAGGATGAGTGCCGCGATATCGATGCAGGACTTTGGCATACGACGGTAATGAATCGAATCGGTATTGATCAACGCGGGTTTGTCATCGATGTCGACAATAAGACCTCGGTGAACAATCACCCGGTTTATGGCTATCAGGTTTCCTATTTCAACCCGCTCACCGGTGCATGGGGACCGCTTGAAAACAG
The DNA here is from genome assembly GCA_943327105.2 of Nitrosovibrio sp. Nv4. GTDB lineage: Bacteria > Bdellovibrionota > UBA1018 > UBA1018 > CAIMNF01 > CAIMNF01. The sequence continues at coordinate 981 of CALPVV020000041.1, read as the reverse complement.
CGTTGTTGCCCTGGCAGGGGTGAAAGATGGCAAGCAAGCACTTCGTCATCCGCGAGCAACCAAGCTGGTGGGTGTTGGGATGAATCTTGATGTGCTTGATTACAATTGGCCTACGGGAAAACCAACCGATAGCCCGGCAGATGATTCACAAAAAAGAAGAATTTATTATGCCTACGATCTTGAGATGGATGATCAGGGTGAAATTTTGGGTGGACAGTTCAGAAGTGGAAACGAGCATGCGGAGACCCAGCCAGACATGATCTGGATGTTGCCGAAGTATCAGTTGGCCTGGTCGCGTAGTTCGATGCGTGCTGATGAAGGTCCGACGATTGATCGAAATCAAATTGAAATCTGGGGAAATATTGCTTGGAAATACAATGCTCGCCGAGGAGTGGTGCCTAAAGACTGGTTCGATGCGCACTTACAGTCTGCAGAGTTTCATTATCCGAGTGCAGAGCCTTGGTCGATGATTGATTCGGCCGCACCATTGGCTGAGATGGTTTATTATCTGTTTGATCAGGCTAGAATTTAAATGAATTTCTGAATGGAGTGGTGGCTCGGGGCAGACTTGAACTGCCGACCCCTGCGTTATGAATGCAGTGCTCTAACCAACTGAGCTACCGAGCCTTAAACTTCTGGAATTTCAGAAAATTAACCCGAACCGTTACTTCGTGCAACCAAAAAATCGAACCAGCTGATCTTCAGAGGCTTTCAGGGCTGTTTTAATGGGGATTTAACCTATTTTTAATGACCTTTCTGCGGGTCTCAGTAGCAGTACTTATATTTTATATATAGTTTATTTAAAAAATGCTTTTCAGTGATAATGCGCTGTGCTAATACTTGACTGTAACTTTCATTAATAACCAAAAAGGGGATTTAAAATGTCAAAAACAGCATTTCTAGTGGCAGCACTAGTATTGCAGACTTCTTATGCGTCTGCAGAACAACACTATGTAGTAGAACCAGTAACTGAAAAAGTAG
>CALPVV020000040.1 GCA_943327105.2 Nitrosovibrio sp. Nv4 | reverse complement strand
GCATTTGATTCGATCTCTACCGGTGGCGCGGGTACTGCGAATGTCATCCGTGAAGCAAACCGTTTTACCTTGATTCCGAACGTCTATACGACATTGAACCCCTGGCCTTGGTTGTCGGTGGTTCCTTCCGTACAGTATCGGTCTTTTATTTATAACTTCAATGATGTGGTCGGCTATCCGAATTTGGCGCGAGGGTATTTACTTGCTCAGGCTGACATGAGTTTTCAATTGGAAAAAATCGTAAAGACGGATGATCCTGATGTCGTATTCAAACACACCATTCGACCTACCGTTACATATTCAGCGATTCCGGCCGTACAGGATTCCAAAGATCACCCATTCTTCGAGCAGATTCAAGAGAAGGCCCGTCCCGGTCAGTATTTTGATTATTGGGACATTGTACCTTTAGATACTTCACAAAACTTGGATAGTTATTTTACGCCTCTTGGGCATTCTCTTACTTATGGAATCACCTCACAGATTTTCAAACGTCAGCGATCTAAAGACGGTGTGATAGGTGTAACCAGAAGATTCGAAGCAAAAGCGCTTCAAACACTCAATATTCTCGAAGCAGGAAAAAAAGTCGAAACTGGTCAATCTGATAGACGAGTGATTTTGTCACCGTTATTCGGTCAATTAAGTTACAACGATGAGAAAATTTCGTTTGGTGCCGAGTATATCTATTATTCATTTCTTGATAACTATGACATTCAACAATTGTTACCCAATCGTTCGCCCCATCGGTTAAGTGCAAATTTCAGCTGGATATTTGAAAAGGGTGTTCATCAGGGTGTGATGCAATACGATCGCAGTATTTCTCTTAATTATTCTTTTGCAAAATTGATTTCGAAATATTCATCACTCGGTGCAGATTTGCATTTTTCAATTAATGATTTCATCATGCCGAAAGTAGCATATGTCTTTGATTTGATGTCGAGCCCGAATCGCTTACTTGATTCGCGTTACTCAGTTTTATTTCAAAATCCTTCGCGCTGCTGGAGTCTGGAAACAGGTATTTTTCGTTCAATTGACCGAGGATTTGGCTTCAATATTTCATTTGCTTTGAATTTGACGGGTGCCTCAATCGGCCCGATCGAAGAACAATTGCGAAATTGACCAAACAAAGGTAGCATCTTTGTATGAAGATTCTTTTGTCTAATGATGATGGAGTACACGCTATGGGATTAAAGATCCTATACGATGAGCTCAAGAAGTTCGCTACCGTCAAAGTAGTGGCACCTCTTGAAGAGAAAAGTACTACCGGTCATTCACTGACACTCCACAAACCGCTTCGCTTGATTCAAATGGAAAACAAGGACTTCTACGGAGTGAATGGTTCACCTGCTGACTGTATTTTTCTTGGTCTTAAACAAGTCATGAAATATGAACCCGATCTGGTGATCTCCGGGATCAACCGCGGTGCAAATTTGGGACAAGATATCTATTATTCAGGAACCGTGTCTGCGGCCCGTGAGGCTTGCATGATTGGCATCCCTTCTTATGCGGTCAGTCTTGATGTCGAGTTCAAGTCACGAAAGACAGAGAAGCAATTGAACTTCAAGACTGCTGCGAAAATGGCAGCTAAAATCATCAAAGAATACCAGAAGAAAAAATTTCCAAAATTCACCATGCTGAATATCAATGTACCTGATTTGCCGTTAAGCAAGATCAAGGGCATTGTTCCTGCTCGTCAGGGTTTCCGTCATTATAGCGGGGCTGTGGTCAGAAGAGTTGATCATCGTGGCAAGGATTATTATTGGGTTGGTGGTCAGTATTCAGGCTTTGAAAAAGAACATGATACGGATTGTGCAAGGGTTGATGAAGGGTTTGTTTCCATCACACCTTTAAAGCTAGATGCAACCGACATGGGCTTTTTAGAGGAAATGAAGAGAGAAAACGGATGATGAAAGCCCTGAAACTTCAAGGCGCTTTCTTCTGTTCTTTTCTTCTCGCGATCACACTGAGTGCTTGCTCGACACGTCCAATTCGCGGCGATCGTCATGGTTTGCTTGATTCTGATCGCTATAACGGTCGAACCACCGAAATCACCGATGCAAGACAGAATGATGCAACCGGTGAAATGAAGTTGAGTGGTGAATGGCAATGGCCACTCAAAAATGTTGATATCTCATCTCATTATGGCAACCGAGGCCGCAAGTTCCATCAGGGGGTTGATTTTCGAGCTCATGTTGGTACCCCAGTGCTAGCAGCGAATAACGGATCAGTGGTTTATGTAGGCTCTCGTATTCGAGGGTACGGTAGAATGATTGTGATCAAACATGATGATGGTTTTTACTCGGTTTATGCCCATCATTCTAAAAACCTAGTCAAGGTCGGGAAGCGTGTTTCTCGAGGTGATAAAATTGCGCTTTCAGGGCGTTCAGGTCGCGCTAGCGGTCCGCACTTGCACTTCGAAATTCGCCGTGGTGTTGAAAGTTTTGATCCTATTTTCGCGATCAATGAGAACATGAAAAAAAGCCTCGCCAGCCGGAAGGTTGCGAGCGATTCTCCCCAATGATCAAAAACATTATTCTGGTTGTATTGTTGTTTTCAAGTCTTACGGTGCAAGCGGGTAATCGGTCTTCAGTAGATTCTTCAAAGGTCATCGTTCCGAAAAACAATCGTTTCCTCGCGTGGAATTCCAAGGAAATCAGTGTCGTTTCCCGTAAGAATGATTTGTTGGTTCACCTCAAGGGTAGGGTTCTTGCCGAAAAGGTTGAATCTTTTGCCTATCAGGTTGCTGAAGGGGATGCTCAAAAAATCAATATCAGGAAAAAAGAATTTGAACTCGATGTCGCCATCCTTTCGGTTCCATCCGTGATTCGATTCTGGCTTGAGCGTAAAGAAGGCAAAGGCGTGAAATTGGATTCTTACGAGGTGAAAATCGAAGAGTCTGAACTGGTAAATACCAAAGAGAAGCTCATCAATTACTGATTTCGAGCATCGGTCATCATTCATTCGAGTGTAAATGTTTTATACAGTGAAAAGCCATGGATTAGGGGGCCTAACTCATCAGGTTTGATTAAGAGCGTGTTGTGTTTTGGCAAGTACCTTGCTTGTATGGATTGTATACAGAGGTTATTTATGAAATTGAAACAGTTTACCGTTGCCATTGCATTGTTGATCACCGGATTCATTCAAACAGGATGCGGTTCTGCCAACCCGAATATGTACGGCTATAATCAATTTCAAAACGGTTGCCCAATGGGTACGACCGTTCAAAACGGAATGTGCATGCCGACGTCAAACCAGAATTCTGCTTGTAGTTCTGGTCCATCTTATCCGATGGGGCCTTATGGCTGCTCTTATGGTTATGTCGGTCAGGGAAGTAATTGTGTATGTCAATCACAGTCACAAAACACTACAGCGACTGCTACTCAAGGTAGTGCTCAGTGCAAGACCGGTTATTTTGCGGTGATAGGTGCTTCAGGTTGTTATCAGCAGAGTAATTGTCAGAGCGGTTTTGCTTTAACCCCTTCACCGACTCAATACTCATATTACAATAGCTACAATGGTGGTTATTGTTCAAAAACCCAGCAATGATTAGTGACTGAGTTTCTTTACCAGATAAGCATTGAATTCTTGCCCCTCTGTTGCTGCCTGCTGTTTAAGTTTTTCATGAAGTTCAGCAGTCACATTGACTTTCAATTCAATTGAAGCAGGATCGACTTTTGAAAACATTTTACTTTCGTTCTGATTGCCTTTGAAGCCAGTTCCGAAATGAAGCGCATTGTCGATGATTTTATGCAGTGATCCCAAATCAATTGGTTTTTCGACAAAATCAAATGCGCCGAGTTTCCAAGCAGTCTTGATTTTTTGAATGTCAGAAAAAGCCGTAAAAAGAATGACAGGTATTCCCATCCCGCTCGAATTCAATTTTTCAAGCATTTCAAGCCCGTTCATCTTCGGCATATTGATATCTGAAATGATCAAGTCTGGCGATAATTGTTTGGCGACCTCAAGTCCTTGCAAACCATTGCTTGCAGAAAGGGAATTGTACCCGATTTGTTGAACAAATTCCGTCAAAACTTCAACGATTTCTGGTTCGTCGTCAATAATCAGTATTGTTTTTTTCATGGCGCACCCGATTTTTATTCTAAGCCAAAACCCTCGATATCTCTAGAAAAAACAAAGAAAAATACATTCAAGCAAGACGCTGATTTTTGCCGATAGGTTCAATAGGAAAAAACATGATGAACCAAGAAGCATATTTCAGCGTTGAAGAATTATTCATTTCAATCACCGATCAAAACGGGATCATTCAATCGGGCAACGATGTATTTGTGCGCGTATCCGGTTATGACCGGGAAAAGCTGATCAATCGCCCACATAACGTGATCAGACACCCTGACATGCCCAAAACGGTTTTCCGTATGCTTTGGCGGGAAATTCAAGCGGGAAATATCATGGGTGCCTATGTGAAGAACCGCGCAGTAGATGGAAAACATTATTGGGTGTTTGCGACAATACTTCCCAAAGAGGGTGGGTACTTTTCAATGCGCATCAAACCCACTTCCAAATTTTTTGAATTGATTCCTCAGCTCTATTCCAGAATCCTTCAACATGAAAAGAGCAATGGAATGGATTCTGCTGAGGCCTTCCTTCTTGAACAGTTGAAAGGGCTTGGTTTCGAGTCTTATTCTCATTTCTTAAAAGAAGCGCTATATGAAGAACTGAAGTCAAGAGACGAGAAAATCGCCGAATCCCAGCAAAGCGAAAAGAAGCATGACACTTCTGTGAACATGAATAAGACACTTTTCGAAATGGCATCTCTCTCCGAGCGTTCTAAAAGAGGTACAGTCGATCTCTTTACAAGTTTCAATGGCTTCAAGGAAATGCATTCACAATTTAGCGGTGTCTCTACGACCATTCTTAAAACCTGTGAGCAACTTGAAAATCTGAGCTTGAACATGTCTGTGATGGCAAACAAGCTCGGAAAAGAGGGGCCATCCCTATCAATGATTGCGCTCGCTTTTCAGAAGTCATCCAGGGATATTTCCGGCAGGTTTTCAAAATTCGGAACCAGCGTTGCTGAAATCGAAAAGGCCGCATTAGAAATGCGTTTTTCAGTATGTGTGGGCCGGTTATTGGTTGAAATGCTGAGTTTTTTCATCAATGAGACAAGAGGCAAATCAAACAGTCACGAGGCCATGGTCGAATTCATGAGAGATTTTCATGTCCTGTCTACCGGCGTAAAAACAACACTTGAATGGGTGAATGAATCACAGATGTCCGGCTTGCAGGAATTAAAGGATTTCCTGCAACTTACTACCAACCTCAGGAACCAGGTGATGAGTCTTGACTTGATTCGAATTGGCGGAAAGCTCGAGGGGTCACGCACCATGCGAACCGAAGAAGTGTTCATTCCTTATGTGAATCAAATCGTGAAGCATATTCAGTCAATTGAAGAACCTGTTTTAAAAGTAGCAGGCGTAACTGAGAAAATGCTCGAACTTTATGAAGATGTAAAACACAACCTTGAAGAAGTCAGTTCACAGCTTTTGATGCTTGAGATGATTCGCTATCGAGAACATCGCATTATCGCTGAACTGGAAGATGCAGCTTAACGGAGAGATTGAAAATGGAAATGGATTTGGAAATTCTAGCTTGTTTTTGCGATGAAGCCCAAGACTTATTGGTAAGATGGGAAGGGCTTTGTCTTGAGATGTCAAGAAGCCAGAGTCCGGAGCAATTCGATGAACTGTTTCGACTAGCCCATAACTTGAAAGGTTCATCCAGGGTGGTGGGGCTAGAGTCATTCGGAAACCTTGTTCATAAGGTTGAAGATGGCATCACCGAGTTGAAAAAAGGGCTGGTTATCCTCAATCAACCCATCATTCAGCAGTTATTGAAAGCTCAGGATATTCTTTCAAAATGGATCGTTGAATTGAAGAACAATCCAGGACATCAGGTCGATTATAAAGATTTTTTGGCTGAATATTCTTCTGTATTTGCAGGTCAGCCACACCATGTTCAAGCGGTTTCGGCACAGGTAGAGGCAAAGGCTGAAGAAAAAGTGCAGGTTTTTGAGCAGGCAGAGGTTCAACATAATCCTGTGCAAAGCAAGTCTTCATCTGCAGGTGTGCCGGCACCAGTTCAGGCAGCAACCCCTGCAAAGGTGAACCTAGACGAAACGGTACGGGTTTCAGCCCGTAAAATTGAACAATTGCTCGAAATCATGGGCGAACTGTCCATTCATCAGTCAGTGATTTTTCATTCGCTTGGTGGGATTGCTGATTCATCTTCCCAGTTGAATCACTCATCCTATCTTGCGCGTAAAATCACGAGAGAACTTTATGAAAAAACATTGTCTTTGAGAATGGTCCCGGTCCAACCGGTATTTCAGCGTCTTGAAAGAAGTGTTCGAGAGTTGGCTGGTTCACTGGATAAGCTGGTTGATGTTGAGGTCAATGGCGGAGAAGTGGAACTGGATAAGACCGTCTGTGAAAAAATTGTGGAGCCTCTCACACACATGGTTCGTAATTCGATTGATCATGGCCTGGAGACTCCAGAAGTCAGAGTTATGGCTGGAAAAGATCCAGTCGGTAAAGTCAAAATCAATGCCGTTCAGGACTCTAGTGGTGTTCATCTATGGATTGAAGACGACGGCAAGGGCTTGAATCAGGAGAAAATTCTTTCAAGAGCGATCGCCAATGGAATTATCGGTCCAGATACTCAGCTCGAACCATCCGAAGTTTTTGCATTGATTTTTTTACCGGGTTTTTCAACAGCTGAAAAAGTGACTGATGTTTCAGGGCGTGGTGTTGGAATGGATGTCGTGATGAGAACCGTCGAGTCACTGAAGGGTGAAATCAAGATCGGTAGTACTCCAGGAAAAGGAACTCAGTTTAGAATTTCCATTCCTACCACACTGAGTATCATCGATTCTTTGATTGTTAGTCTCAAGGGAATAGATTATGCCGTTCCCGTCAGTGCCGTTGATGAAATCATTCACCTCAATGAATTCGAATATGATGAAAATGACAGGATGATTCGAATCCACAACAAAGTTATTCCTGTCTATTCACTTTCAGACTGTCTGAATTCAAAAGGGAATGGCGAAAAGATCAATCATAAATCAATGCTGATTTCAAAGTTTGCGAATGAACGAGTCGCATTCAAGGTTGATCGGATCGTTGAACAGCAGCAGATTGTGGTTCGTAAATTCGCATCCGGGATGGAACATGTTTTTGGTCTTGCTGGTGGAACCATTCTTGGGAACGGGCAACCCGGACTGATTATCGATTTGAAAAGTTTGGCAGAACATTTTGTATTACAGGTTAAACCGAAAGCGGAGAGGGCAGCATGAGTCACGAAAATCGTTATCTTTTATTTGAAGTAGGCAAGGAACTTTACGGCACTCCACTATTAGATGTTCGTGAGGTTGTTGAATACCAAGAGCCGAAATTCATGCCCAACATGGTTTCGCATTTTGTAGGCGTAATCAACATTCGCGGTTCAATTGTGGGCGTAATCGATCTTCGAAAACGTTTTGGAGAAAAAACAGATGGCAATACCAAGACGGCCATGCTGGTGAGTGATACCCCACAGGGAACCATCGCAGCAATTGTGGATCGGGTAGATTCGGTCATTAGCATTGAGAAAGAGTCGATTGACGAGAAACCACCGGTGGTAACTTCAGTCAAACAGGATTATTTGACGGGTGTTGCAAAGGCGAAAGAGCGACTGGTGACAATTGTTGAGCTTCAGCGGCTTTTAGGCAGTGAAAATCTGGTTGCCAAAGCATCTTAGGAGAAAATATGAAAATTTCATTTACCAATAAAATATTTTACTTCGTACTTTCCAGTCTCGCGATCAGCGGTTTTTTGAGCGCATTTCAATTTCATCATGTGGTCAAAGACATCAAAAGCAAGGCAACGGAATCGCTTGCTTCTGAAACAAGATCGCTTGGTCACCAGATTTCTGCTCAATATTTTGAGCGTTACGGTGATGTCAAGGCATTTGCCTTAAACCCGGTTTTTGTCATGACCGATCGTGTGAAGATTTCCGAAGTTTTGGATTCCTATTCATCAGCATATGGAATCTATGACATGATTCTTGTTCTTGATCTTGATGGCGGTGTTGTAGCTTCAAATCATAAATCTCCAGAAGGTCGTAAACTGGCTTTTGATTCTGTCTTCATTCCGAATTTCAAAGGTGAAAAATGGTTCCAGGATGTATTGAAGGGTGATTTTACCAAAGATACTAAAGGTGAATTGAAGCAGACTCTGGTCACGGCACCAAAAAGTGAAGATTGGATCAATCGACTCTACGGCGAGAAACGCAATACCAATGTATTTGCAACTCTTGTCAAAGATTCCTGGGGTCGCCCATATCGGGTGATTGCAAACTTTGCCAATGTTTCTTGGATTCAAAATGAAATTCGAAGTTTTGGTGAACGCATGGAAGTGAATGGTTATTCGGGCGTTGAAGTCGGCTTTTTAGCGGCCGATGGATCTGTCATGAGTGCGTTTACCCCTAAAAGTGGTTTTTTTGAAAAGGAATTTGAAGCAGCAACGGCTTTTTCAAAGAAGGATTCAGGAATCATCGAGGTTGTTGAAGGACGCAAGAAAGATTCTAAAATTGCATCTTTCATGAAAATCAAAGATTCGAAATTATCCGATTCACTGGGATGGGGTCTTGTAGTGCAGGTTCCTGAAAATGAACTTTTGGGTAAAATCAAAGGCAATGTGTTTCAGTTTTATGTGATTCTGACTTTATCGATTTTCGGTCTGGCATTCATGGCATATTTCTATAGCCGTAAAGTTGGAAACCGTCTGGTTGAATCGGTTGATTCGATGAATCAAGCTTTGCAGGGAGGAAAAGATACCGGTAACACGTTATCTCGCGCTTCCCAGGATCTTGAAGATGCAAGTACAAAACAATCGAGTGCTATTCAGGAGTCGATGTCTGCATTGGCTGAAATGGCCAGCATGATTTCACAAACAGCAAGCAATGCTAAACTTTCGCAGGAATCTACTCAGGAAGTGAGCGAGAGAACCGTTGGTGGACGCCAGATCATGACTAGAATGTCTGAATCCATGGTGGCTATCGAGCAGGCAAACGGTTCCTTGCAGGAGATTTCGAAATCAATTGAAAGCATCAGTCAAAAGACGAATGTGATCAACGACATTGTTTTCAAAACCCAATTGCTTTCCTTCAATGCCTCAATCGAAGCCGCACGTGCCGGTCAATACGGTAAGGGGTTCGCAGTTGTAGCTGAAGAAGTTGGAAATCTTGCCCAGATGAGCGGTAAGGCGGCTCGAGAAATTGAGTCACTCATTCTTGATAGCGAGAAAAAAGTGACTTCAACGCTTGATTTGATCAAGCGAAGAGTTAACGAAGGTAATCTTGTTACCGATGAAGCGGTTCGCACTTTTACGGGAATCAGTAATGCCATTGATTCGGTTCGTGAGCAAGTTCGTTTGATCGCCGAGGCTTGCGTTCAGCAGGATGTAGGTATTCAGCAGACGAACAAAGCAATGGAGCAGTTGGATGTTGCAGCAAGACAGACACTTGATGCGGCTCAAATGACTCGAGCTTCATCGGATGAACTACAGGGGTCTTCTGTTCATCTTGAAAAAGTGACCGATGAATTGAGTATCTTTGTACATGGAAAATCAGGATTTTTCAGAGAGGAATCAACAGCTGTTTCTGATTCCGGAATTTCTGAAGTGAAGAATGAGCAGTCCTTTGGCTTTGATGATTTTACAAAAGAGGAGATGACTGAATTTGCTGCAGCTCATCCTGATCAAATTTCAGCTGATGATGACTCATTCAAGAAAATCGCATGAAGCTGAAAAAAGAAGATACTGAACGTGTATACCAGATGGCTGAGGAACTGGTCGGAAGTTGTCAATCCGGCCGGTTTCGTCGAGATATCCTGGTTTCAAATATCGAGCGAAGACTGATGCTTTTGCAATGCAAATCGCTTGATCAGTATCTCGAGCGAGCCCGCAACGATCAAGCTGAGTGGAAGCGGATGATTTCGGCACTGACCATTCATACGACTTCCTGGTTCAGGGAAATGCCTCATTTTGAATTGTTGAAAGATGTCTTGGTTGCATTTGTTGCTCAGAATGAAAAACGTCCATTCAGGGTTTGGTCAGCTGCCTGTTCTACCGGTGAAGAAGTATATTCAGCTGCTCTTGTGCTTGAGTATTTTAAAATGATTCATCCGGGTTTCGAATACGAAGTTCATGGAAGTGACATTGATCCGGTTTCGGTTGAGATTGCAAAAAAAGCGATCTATCAAAGTAAGACCGTTTTGCCATCAGTACCCCTTGAGTTTCACCGTGGTGTGATGGTTGGTTCTGGACGTACGGTTGGTTATCTGACTTTGTCACCTGAAATCAGAAAAGTTTGTAAATTCAAAACCGACAGTCTTGACCAGCTTTCTCAAAAGCCGGTCATGGATAAGTACGATTGGATTTTTTGTCGAAATGTGTTGATTTATTTTAGTGAAGATAAAGTGGCGACGATCATTCGTTCGCTTAAGGAACGATTGAATTTCGACGGCATTCTTTGTCTTGGTCATAGTGAGGCTCAAACCCGTGCACCGGAAGGATTGACCCTGATTGGTCCTTCATCTTATCAATTTCGTGATCCGAAAAGAAATCTCACATTGATTGCGGGTGAAGCACAGAAGAAAAGTCAGCCAAAATCCAAGGTTTTAGTAATAGATGACTCAAGTGTGGTTCGGGTTTCGCTGAAAAAACTTTTAGTCAAGGCTGGTTATGAAGTATGGGAGGCTGAAAGTGCTGCCATTGCTGATGAGATGATTGCCAAAAATGACTATGATTTGATCTCACTTGACTTACGAATGCCTGAAGAAGACGGAAGTTCATGGCTCAAGCGTTTTCGGAAAACCGGTAATAAGACCAATGTGATGATCCTCAGTGATTCAGACCCCAAGGATGCTGAAATCGTATTCGGTGCCCTTGAAAGTGGAGCTCAGGATTACATCATGAAATCCTATTTGAGTAACAACAAAGATCAGTTTTTAGAGAGAGTAAAAGCCCTTGCGCGTTCAAGAAAAGAACCACGGGTTGTTTCGACGGTTAAAAAAAGATCGGTGATGGATCTTCAAAAGATCAATCCAGAAGTGATTTTAATCGGTGCAAGTACCGGAGGACCGGAAACTTTGTGCCAGATATTGAAGGGTATCGGTAATCCGGATTGTTTGCCAATCGTGGTGGTTCAGCATATCAATCATAGTTTTGCAAAACCATTTGCTCTTCGTTTGGCCTCTATTTCAGGTTTGATGATTCATGAACCTCGAAATGGTGAAATACTGAAAAATGGTCAAATTTACCTGGCTTTTGATCATTATCATATTGGCTTGACCCGAACCGATAAAGGGTTGGCTATAAAAATTTCTCAAGACGAATTGATGCATGGACACCGTCCGGCAGTAGATTTTCTATTTCAAAGTGCGGCAAATGCGAAAGCGCGTACGGTTGCCTTTTTGATGACCGGAATGGGGCGTGATGGCGCTCAGGGCATGGTTGATTTGTTCAATACCGGTCTCAGTCACAACATTACTCAAAATGAAGAAAGTTCAGTGGTTTACGGGATGCCGAAAGAGGCCGTGATGAGAGGAGCTTCACATCATAGTGGTGGCATCGAAGAAATTCACGATTGGGTTAAAAAAGTAGCTCAATTTAAAACAAAAAATTGACGATATGAATACGGGACGAAAACTTTTATGAAACTGACTTTAAAAAACCGAATTGTTTTTCTCAGTTCAAGCATCTTATTTGGTCTGATGACCTTGGCTTATGTCTCCTATGGCAAGAGTAAGGCATTGATGATGCAGCTTGAAGATGTTTCTCAAACACAGTTGCCGGCGATCCGTCACATGACATTGATTGACATGTACCATGACAGTATTCGAAGTGTAGTTCTTGATGCACTTTTAAGTGCGTCCGAAAAAAACTTCCCGCATTTCAAAGAAATTAGCGATGATCTTAAAGAAATCAACGATAATTTTAACACCTCCATTTCAGAACTTGAAGGCTTGGCAATTGCAAAAGACACCAAGGCTGAAATTCAAAAGTCCAAGCCGAGTGTTGAAGCTTATCTCAAGAATGCCCATGAGATTGTCGGTTTGGCTTCCAAGGGAATGGTTGTTGCAACTAAAGTTAAATATGTAGAGTTCGACAAGAGTTTCAAACAACTGGAAGGGGAACTTGAAACTCTTGGTAAGAAAATCGGTGATGATGCGAATAAAGCACGAGACGAAGGCAAGGATGTTTTGAGTAAGATCGCCATGATCGCTTCTTTGTTCATGGTATTCGGTATTGTACTTTCATTTTACGTGATCAGACGCTTAAACGGTCAGTTGAATGATGTGACGAGTAAGTTACAAAAAACAGTCAAAGTAATGGTAAGCGAAGTCAATCAACTGGGTCAGGTTTCGAATACGGTTGCAGTTGCCAGTACCCAACAAAATAGTGCCGTTCATGAGGCTGTTGCTTCATTGGCTGAGATTTCAAGCATGGTTCAAAATACCGCTGAATCTTCAAAAGCATCGATGAAAATGGCTGAAAATGTCACCGAGCTTGCCGATCAGGGGAAAGTGGTGATGGAAAAAGTTGTTCAGGCGATGGAAATGATCGAAAAATCGAATCGCGAACTTCAATCCATCGCTCATACCATCAGTGAGATTGACCAAAAGGCCGCGGTCATCAATGACATCGTGTTTAAGACCCAGTTGCTTTCTTTCAATGCTTCAATCGAAGCAGCCCGCGCCGGTGAACAAGGTCGTGGCTTCTCGGTGGTTGCAGAAGAGGTAGGTTCTCTTGCTCAAATGAGCGGTACCGCTGCAAAGCTCATTCAAGAGCTGCTCGCTGAAAGCAAACAGAAGGTAGATGAGACTCTCAAATCAATTCGTACTCGCGTCAATGACGGCAATCAAGTGAGTGAACAGGCAATGAAATCTTTCTTGCAAATCACTCATTCGGTGAAAGAGATCCACGAGATGTTGAAGGGAAATGCCGAAGCAACCCGTCAACAGCAGCTTGGTATTGAGCAATCAAACCTTGCAATGAAAGAATTGAATCAGGTTTCCCAGAAAAACCTCGAGTCTTCGCAAGCAAGCAAGAAGGTCAGCGATGATCTTGAATCTGAAAATCGCGAGTTGAAGATCGTTGTTTCTGAGCTTGAAGAGCTGGTCATTGGTTCTTCGAATGCAGCTTAGGTCAAAGGGAACTTGCACAGGCTGAAGCAGATGCCCAAGCCCATTGAAAGTTGTATCCACCCAACCAACCGGTTACGTCGACCACTTCACCGATAAAAAACAAACCTGGAACTTTTTTGCTCTCCATGGTTTTAGATGAAAGTTCATCCGTATCCACACCACCACGGGTGACTTCAGCTTTATTGTAGCCAACGGTACCTGCCGGTACAATGGTCCAAGAATGAAGCATTTCACTGAGGTCCTTCAAGGGTTGATCTGGTACCTGCGCCAATGGCATGCTGTGAATCGGGTCGTTTGGTGCAAAAAGAATTTCCATAAACCGTTCCGCCAAGCGGGATGGGATCAGTTCGGAAAGAAGGTTTTTTACCAGTGTTTTGTTGCCAGCTTTTTTTCTGGTTAAAAACCAATCCAAGGCATTTTGTTCAGGAACGAGATTGAATTTTACTTCATCGCCGTCATTCCAGTGAAGCGATGCTTGAAGGGTCGCCGGACCGCTAAGACCAGCGTGTGTGAAAAGAATGTTTTCGCGAAACGATTTATCATTAACCGAAGTAATGGTATCAACCGCGACGCCGGCAAGATCTCCGAATTTTCTGGCATCATCATTTGAAAGGGTGAATCCATCCAAAGCGGCGCGAGTGGGAATGATTTTCAAGCCGAACTGTTTTGCGATTTCATAGCCGATTCCGGTTGCTCCGATTTTCGGAATCGATAACCCTCCGGTAGCGACGACCAGTGATCGGCAGGTGGCGTTGCCACGATTGGTTTCAATTTGAAACCTTTTGTTTTCATCGCCATTGATAAGGCTGATATTGCTAAAACGGGTTTCGAGTGAAATCTCTACTCCGGCTTCGTCACATTCTGCCAGAAGAAGATCGACGATGTTTTGGGCAGAGCCATCACAGAATTGTTGGCCGAGTTTTTTTTCGTGAAAGGCGATTTCGTATTTATTGACCAGTTCGATGAATTCCCACGGTGAGTATCTCGCCAGCGCCGATTTGCAAAAGTGGGGGTTTGATGAATAGTAATTGTTCGGTGATGCACCAAGATTGGTGAAGTTGCATCGGCCACCGCCGGAGATCAGAATCTTTTGACCAAGCTTTTTAGAATGATCAAGCACCAATACGGAAAGCCCGCGTTTACCCGCGCGAGAAGCGCAAAACATACCGGCACCGCCGGCTCCAAGAATGATCACATCGTAATGGTTCATGGTGGTTGAAATTAAAGCAGTTCGTCTTGAAATACAATAAATGAGTTTCTAGTTGTGAACCGCTCGTTTTTTGATCATTCCGCCCCTGGTGTCTTTGACAGGGTGTTGAACCACGAAAGCATGTGGGTCAATCCGTTCCACCTCTGAAATGACTCGAGTGACTTCCAGTCGGGTAACAACGCAGAAAAGGGCTTTGCGTTCCTCGCGTATGGCTCCTCGTTTGCCGTATCCGCCTTCGGTCTTGTATACGGTTACCCCGCGCCCAAGCACTTCAGTCAGCATTTCACGAAGCTCTTCTGATTGAGGAGAAATGATGGTCATGCCGATATATTCTTCAATTCCATTCAAGATGAAATCAACGGTTCTTGACGCTGAAAAATAGGTGAGCATCGAATACATCGCTGCTTGTACATCGACCACAAATGCGACAATGCAAAACAAAATGATATTAAAAACTGCAATGAAATCACCGACCGTAAAAGTGGTTTGACGACTGACTTGAATGGCAAGCACTTCGGTGCCGTCGATGACTGCGCCACCGCGGATTGCAAAGCCGATCCCCAAGCCGAGAAACACACCGCCAAATACCGAGATCAGCAGTCGATCGCTTGTAACAGGACTAAGAACGAGAAAGTGAACTGTGATTGCCAGTAGAGTGATGGCAAGAGCGCTTCGAATGGCAAAACGTAACGACACCTGTTTCATGCTGATCAGGATGAATGGCAAGTTGATCAAAACGATGAACCATGGAAGTCCGAGGCCTGTCAGGCGTTGAAGCAAGAGGGAGATTCCCATTACGCCGCCATCAAAGAAGCCATTAGGAATCAGAAAGCTGTTTAAGCCAATGGTGGCGCACAATACACCGATGATGATGTAGGTGAAACTTCGAACTTCGCCTTTCAGCGGATTCTTCATTAGTTGAGCATAGCACATTCCCCAAAAATGAACCCGGTACTTTTTTGATGCCCGGGCATCAAATTTTCAAAAAAATATTGAAGAAGTTGCATCGGGCAACATGGTCCGACAGTTGCTCCTGTAAAATCTGAAAGGTTTTTTTATGAAACAACAAATTCAACTAATATTCTCCATTTTAACCACGTTCAGTTTGATTGGGTGCTCAAGTGCTCAAAAGAAGACTTTTCCAGAATATGAAAAAAACACGGGAGTCCGAATTCCGATCTCGGTGACAAGTTTTCGGAATAAATCAGCTGCCACTCACGATGTTCGATGCCACGACTGGTATTGGTTTAGTGATCTTGGTTCTTCTTTTATGGAGCTTACGATCGATGAATTGACGAATTATAAGAGATTTACGGTGCTTGAAAGGGAAAATATCAATAATTTATATGAAAACGAGGTGAATCTGATCAATTCTGGAAAAACGGATCCGATTGAAAAAGGTAAATTCATCAAGGCGAATTATACGATTGCCGGCGTTGTGAATAGCTTCGAGTATTGTTCAGGAAAAACGAATGTTGGTGCGGCAATTAATTTGTTTTCATCTTCTTTGTTAGGAGCTGCGTATGACCATGAAGAGGCTACCGTGGAAGTGACCTTGCGATTAATTGATACGAAGTCGGGTAAGATTTTGAGCTCCAACAAAGCATCGGGAAAGCAATCTAGAAACTCAATGGCGGGCATGGGTGAAATGAAAAACTTTAAAGAAGGAGTGGGAAATTATTCTCAAAGCGCTCTTTCAGATGCGATTCGAGAAGCCATCGATGAGGCTCTTCATGGATTGTTAGAAAAAGCCGATATCTGAAGTTCAAAATACAAGAGGGGGAGTTAAAAAATGGCGGAAAGGGAGAGATTCGAACTCTCGAGGGGATTTCTCCCCTGCACCCTTAGCAAGGGTGTGCCTTCGGCCACTCGGCCACCTTTCCTTACCAATAGCAAAACGCTACCAAAAAGAGTCCATGTGCGTAAAGGGATTTTCGTTTTTAATTGCGAGATGCGGCGCATTAACGACTTGATTCTTCTCAATAGTTTGCAAATAGGCACACTTTTCCCCTAGAATATCAGTATGAGAATCTCAAAAATCCTAGTTGCATCCCTGTTTATTTCAACTTCAGCCCTAGCTGCCAAAACCGAGTGCATTTATCAGTTAGACCCGGCTAGCGTCAAAGTGAATTGGACTGCTTTTAAAACAACTGAAAAAGTTGCCGTACAGGGAACGGTCGTTGATGTGAAAGTGGAATCTCCCCAAAAATCCAAAAGTCTGAAGGCGCTTCTTCAGAAAACAATCGGTTCTGGAAGTTTTGATTCGGTAAAAAAATCAGATAGCGGTAATCCTGCTCGTGATCAAACCGTTTATGATAAATTTTTCAGTCTTCTTGCAAATCACGCTCAGTTTAAAGGTACATTTTCTTCAGTGAAGGGTGATGATGCTGCAGGAACGGTGACGTTGATGCTTTCTGTGAATCAGAAAAAAGAAGGCGTACCTATGACTTATAAGCTTGCTGACGATGGGGCTTTTGAAGCAACAGGTAGTTTTGATATGTTGAGTTTGGGAATGCAAAAGGCACACGAATCCATTCATACTGCTTGTGAAGTTCTTCACAAAGGCAAAGACGGAGTTTCTAAAACCTGGACCGAATTGGCTCTGAAAATTTCTGGAATGATCAAAAAAGAGTGCGCTCAAAAATGATCTGTCATTTCGCTCATCTCAAAGAATCTGATTTAAAGTCTTTGTTACCTGATCTCACCCTGGTTATTTTTCCAGTCGGTGGTCTTGAACAACATGGTTCGCATTTGCCATTGGGAACCAAGCTGATTCAAAGTCGGGAATGGGTTAAGTCACTCGCTCAAAAATTACAGGTTCAGTTTGCTGACTGGAATTTCGTGATCATGCCCGAGTTGCCATTCACGGTTGATACCTACACCTCTGCGATGGCGTTGACAGTCAGACCTCACGTAGTGAGAGATGCTTTGGTAGATCAGTGTGAGTCACTAAAAAAAATGGGGTTTACCCAGTTTGCCGCACTCTCAACCCATCTGACACCAAAGCAATTATGTGCAATTGAAGATGCGTCTAAAATTGTAAGCAAGGGTAAGAAGTTTTCATTCATTTCCCTTTCTTCAGGGTTGATTGACGTTGCAAGTGTTTACAAATCACCGTTGATCGCACTCCCGGAAGAGCATGCGGGCGCATTTGATACAGGACAGTTGCTCGCGGTTCATCCGGAATTGGTTTCACCGGAAGTAAGAGGATTGATTTCCGTGCCTTCACCTAAAGCCAGCATTGATCGGTTTTTCAGTTATTACGGTGGCAAATTGGATGGGTACTGGGGTGAGCCATCACTTGCAGATTCTACTCATGCGAAATTGAAACTCGAACGAGACCTCGATCTTTTGGTTGAGAAGTTGAAACCCGTACTTCTCAAGGGTAAGGGCAAGAGTGTTTTCTTTTCCGGATATCGTTATTTTCCTTTCAATGGAAGCTTCTTCAAGGCCTATCTGTTAGCCGTGATTTTTTTCATTACGGTGTTCTTATGGTTTATGTCGGGGGTCAAAGATGTTTTTGAATAAACGATTCCTCGTATTCATTCTCCTGATTCTTCAGGCCTGCAGTGAAGCTCCGATTGCACCCAAGTTGACTATTCGTGAACAGTTGGTGGTAGACACCATGAAGGCCAAGGGGCTTGTTGCTGAATTTGAAAAACTGGCTCAGTTTGAAAAGTCTTCATCGGTAGAGAAATATTTAACAAGTGTTGCCCGTCAGATAGTCCGTGAAGAAGATGGTTTGAAGGAAGAAAATGTGGTGGTTCGGATTCATCAGGATTCCAGAAAAGAGTGGAAAAAGACATTTTCTTTTCCTGGGTTGATGATTTCAATTCCCAAGTCTTTTTTGAGTCAGGTGAACTTTGAAAACGAACTTGCTGCGCTCATTTCATTGCAGTTGGCACTGATTGAAAATCGTGAATTGGCACGAACTCTCGAAAAGAACAGTAACCCCGTGATTTTAGGTGAACAAAGTGTTTTTAGATTTTCAAGTTCGGCATGGGAATCGACGATCGAGCTTGGTACAAAAATGATGTATGCTGCCGGATACGACCCTAGGGGTATGGTTTCCTTATTGCAAAAGCATTCGGGTTATTTTCAAGATTCCTTTGTGATCGATGCTAAAAAAGATTTTGATTTTTTTATCAAACAAGCGCAAAAAGCTAAGAACAATTTCATGCCTTCACTTCAGCCGATTGTCAGGAGTAATGATTTTCTACGCATGAAAAAAGACTTGAAGGGGTCGTCGTGAGTCAGAACGGAGATAATAAGAATATGGAAATGGAATTGCAGAAGTTTGTTCAGCAAGATGCACGCGTGGTTCAATCGATTGAGAAGTTGCCGGGTGATGCAAGTACCAGACGCTACTACCGTATCAAGACTACTACGCAAGATCTCGTCGCCATGTCCATGGAACCATTTGAAGAAATGGGCGGAAATATTCCGTTTCTCGCAATTCAGCGCCATCTTGCCCGTTGTGGTGTGGATGTTCCTAATGTAATTGATTTTGACCCGGCAAAGGGTTTGATTCTTCTAGAAGATT
>CALPVV020000039.1 GCA_943327105.2 Nitrosovibrio sp. Nv4 | reverse complement strand
GAATCCGCCATCGCCACTCATCGCCCATGAAAACCGGGTTTGATCACCATCTGGAGTCAGGGTGTAGGTAATCAGATTCGATGCAGCGATTGGACGGGTCATGACGAGTTTGATTTCCACTTGTTGATTCGGGATGACTTTCAGAACTTCAAGGTATCCTGCGCCGGCATCATTGTTTCCGTCGAACTCCATGATTGAACCGACTTCACCCTCGGTTCCTTTGAAGTTTCTTTTCATATTCGGATCCCGACGGTCGTAGGGGCTCCATTCACCGCCCTTTTTGAAGTTGGTAAGGTAAGGAAAGATTCGCTCAGCGGAAGCATGAATCAAGCCGTTTTTCTCATAGTGAAACTCACCGTTTCGAGTGGACACATAACCCAAGAACAAAGCAACGCTTGCAAAAATGATGATGAGATATTTCATATATTGATTGTACATCTAAAATTAAACGAATTAAATTGTATCGGTGACATCTGATGTAAGGAAAATCACAATTTCATGGATTAGTGCAGAGCGGTAATAATTATCTATTCCATATTGAAAAAGTAGTCTATTGTGAGGACTCTCAAATTGAATCGGAGTTTTTATGATGAACCTCAGACCCTATTTTTTCGCAAGCCTTCTCTCAATTTCTATTTTCACAGGCGTTTCTAGTCCTGTATTTGCTCAGCAAGCGTCGACTGAAGAGCGGGAAGATGTATTAGTAGAATTGACCGACAAAGGAAGGGTCGTTGAACAAATTCCGGTAAGCGTTACCACAAGTACTCATGCTAACGGCGAAAGAGTGATTACTTATACGAAGAGCGCTCAAGAAAATCCGGTTAGAAAAATAACGATCGATCTCGATATCGCTGCTTCAAATTCACTGAAGAATGACGTTCGGATCCCGAATCCTGATGGAACTCTTTTTTCGCTCCAGAATGCTAAGCTTAGCCCGACCTTTCGCGCTTATTTTACCTGGGCGATTAATTCTCACCACAGTATTCGAGTTCTTTATGCGCCGTTTTCAGCGACGCAAGTCATTACTCCTGAACAAGATATCGTATTCAATGGTCTCACGTATTTGGCGGGTAATCCGGTTGAGGCTTACTATCAATTCAATTCCTATCGGATCGGTTATATCTATACGTTTGATCCGATTGGGAATCTGGTTTTTCGGGTTGGTTTCACCAATAAAATTCGTGATGCGCGCATCGGTCTAGGACCGAATTCTGCTAGCACTGGAAATGGGTTCAATGATTTGGGATATGTCCCGCTCATTCACCTTGGCGCGCGCTATCAGTTTCTACAGAACCGCGCTTTTGCAGATTTGGAAATGGAAGGCTTAGCGAGCCCCGGTGCACCTGGACGCGCATTCGATGTTTCAGCTCAGGTGGGGTTTCCTATTTCTAAGAACGCGAACCTTTCGGCTGGGTATCGTTTTATCGAAGGTGGAGCAGATGTAAACATCTACAATTTCACTTTCTTGCAGAGTTTTTTTACAAGGATCACCTACAGCATTCCTCTGAAAGCAAAGAAGAAAAAAGCTGGTTTATAGGGCCATACGCTCTTTTGTTGAAGAGCTTGCGACTTCGTATTTTAGAATGAAAAAACAAAAGCCCACTTTCGCGTGAAAGTGGGCTTTTGTTTTAAAGTTTTAAAATGGCGGACTCGGGTGGATGAGTTTAGAGCTGCTTGTAATTGGGGACGATCCGTTTCAACGGAATTGCCCGTTCAGACATCAGTTCACGAAGTTTTCCAAATGTACGCATGATCGATATGTTCACCTGAATTGCCTGATCGCTCTTAAGAACGCTTGAAAGCATGGCGACCCCATATTCGGTGAAGACGAGTGGCAACTTTTGTTTACCGCCGCGTCCAGTGTTTGAAGTCACAAAATGTGACTTCAAAAAACTCCATTCATTTTCAGTCAGTTGGAACATGAAGTCCGGTGGAAATCGTTCAATGTTCTTCCTAACGGCTTGATTGAGTGCTCTGGTTTCCACCCCGTATAATAAGGCGAGATCTGAGTCGAGCAGTACCTTTTGCTCACGAATGATATAAATGTTTGATTCGATTCCAGCGATTCAATGAGTTTTCATGCCGCTTTCAATCGCAAGATGCAGGCCAATTCAAGCGCCTCCGCATCCTTCTTTGGGAGTTCGATCATTCGTTTCAATGGTACTGTTTGCTCTGACATTAATTCCCGAATTGCCCGGAACATCTAGCTGAATTTTTCATCGTATCGGGATTCAAGTTCCAAGAGTCGTCTTCCCGGCTCCCTTTTCGAATCCAGGACCTGCACCTCAGATGACGAGTTAAAGCAAAATTTCTCTTAAATGCTTTTTGATGGCTATGCGGAGCATTGGACCAATCAAGAATCTAAGGAGAATGCTCGCAACCAAGCCAAGGGGGTTTATCCAAAAACTTCGGACTACAGTAGTGCCTTGGCCTGACGGCCCGACAGTAATAGCCCAGGTCTCAAGAATCCCAGTTGAGATTCTCCGGAGTGGTCCCTTAAAATCTTGAATTTTAATGGTCATGAAAAAGGAATCGGGAGAGGTTTCACGCCAATCCACGATTTCTTCCAGGTGGCTTGATCCATCGACATTCGTTACTTGGATTCGGGAACCCACGACCCCATCTGTTTGAATGATGTATTTTGCCTTATGGATTCCAGGAACCACTCCAAAGCCTTTAAAGTCCGACCAGTTCTCAACAGCGAGAAATATTTTCCGGATGCTTTCTGCTGGAAGTGAGCTTTTGATTGAGCAGGAAATTTGAATTGCAGAATAGGGCATGGATCCAATTTAAGAATCAAGATTGGAAAAGGCAAGAGTGAACGACTTCTCAGTAAGCGGATGCGTCTCGACGAAGTCGAGGGCTGAGAGTGCACGATGCACGCAGGAGTGATGCTTTTATTTGAAGCCGATTGTATTGAAGATGTTGTGGAATGAGAATTTAGGAAAAAATGGCGGACTCGAAAGGGCTCGAACCTATGACCTCTTGATCCGTAGTCAAGTGCTCTAATCCAACTGAGCTACGAGTCCGCATCTACGAATAGAAGCCATACAGTACGATATCTTCGGGATTTTATCAATTTGATTTTGAGGTGAATTTGCGCGACAGTGGTCCTATGAGGTTCCCGCTGTCAGTCAAAGCAATCTTGCCCCGCTTGCCACAAGCATTGGTGCTTTTTTCTGCTATGATTTTAATGGGTTGTGACGCCATTTCGACTAAGGGCGTGGCAAGCTCTTGCGAAACCGGCACCGCTCAATTTCTGGTTTATGACGGGGCGATGAAGCGGGTTTGTGGCTGTACCGAGGGTGAGGCAGTCTTTACTTCATCAAATTCATTTACTTGCACCGTCCCTGTGAACACCACCGTTTATTTCTATTTCACCGGCATCAGCATCTCTCACCAGATCTCGGTTTCAACCATCGGTACCACTCAAATGGTAGATGCTTCATCGACGGTGAAGACTGCGGCGTTGGTCATGAATAGAACCGGAACTTTTGCACTCACTGACATTACCACTGGCATTGGTGGCTCAATGGTCGTCACTCCGTAATCAAAATTCAGTCATTATTTTGTACTCAGCCACACCGCGCAGTTTCGATTGTGAATTTCGAACATCGCTTTTTTCAAACTGATTTTCACAGAATTGTCATCGCAAGAACCATTGATCGTCCTAAATGAAAATGCAGCAACGACTTCAATCTGCATTTTATTGAAGTTGAGAGTTCGGGAGGACTAAATATTTTCATGCTCTTAGATGCCTCAGCAAAGATTTTAGTTCTCATCAGAAATGATGAATGACTCTTCAATCAGTATTCATTCATGTCGTCAAATTAATACCGCTTTTTTTCTGACAAAAGCTGGGGGAGACTTTTCTCCTTAGGGATATTTTTTTGACAATGATGTCAAAAAGGGGGGAATACACATGAAAACATTAATTCTGTCTATCTTTGCAATTTCTACATTGCAACTCGCGACACCAGCAAAAGCTGAAAACTTCCAGGGCGAATTGATCGTCCTTCAAGCCGCACTCGATGTGCGTGACCAATTCATCAGCTCACTTCAGAAAAAAGACTTTACTGCGATCACTCAAAAATCAATGGGCAATGCAGTAGGTGTTCTTGCAGAAAATATTCGTAATGAATACGACGACGAAGACATGGCTACAGATCTTGAACAGATCTGGAACCGTGATGAGTCATTGTTCTACACCATGAACATCAATGACCTTGGCGATCACGCACCATTCATTCCAAAAATCGAAGAGTTCTTGAAAACTCTTTCTGACAAATACGGAACCGTGATCTACAGCCTTCCGGTGGTAGAAGATGTTCGTACCATCAACTTCGCGATTCCGGTGGTGTTTCACCCAAAAGGTGAATGGCAGTCAACCGAGCTTGATAACCGCATCGAATACCGCAAGCACTTCATTCCATTTGCGAATATCGTGACTTTCTACGGTTCATTGGTTGCTTGTAATTACTATGCGCAAAAGAGCGGACAGCCTGACTTGAAAAAGGTTTGCCAACCAGCTGCTGAAAAACTCAAATTCGCAATGGGTCGCTATGTTGCTCCACAAATGTCTGACTGGATTTTTGCTCAAACGAACAAAACCATCAGCATTTCTAACAGCCAACGCAAATACACCACCGCTCAAGAGTTGAGCGCGGCAATTCATTTCTAAGAGAGGAATTTGAAAATGAATATGATCAAATTATTCTCTGTATTGGCATTGCTCGGTGGTTCGGTTCAGGCAGCGAAAATCGCTGTGATCGATTCCGGAACCGATCTTTCTCACAATGACCTTAAAAACAAGAAATGGTTCAATGCAAAAGACATCGACGATGCGGTTGACAATGATGACAATGGTCTCATTGACGACGTAAACGGTTGGAACTTTGCTGAAAACAACAACAAACTCTACGATAAGAAGTATCTCGGTACTTTTTCAGCTGATGTCTATAAATTCTTCGAAGTGCAAACCCGCATGATGAAGGGTGAGGCGACCGATTCTGATCGTGAGTGGATGACTGCTGCCCGTGGTAATCAACAACTGATCGCTGAACTCGGTACTTTTGGTAACTTCGTTCACGGTACTCACGTTGCTGGTATCACTGCGAAGAATGCAGACCTTGCTGAAGTAATGGTTCTCAAGATCATTCCGACGAAGCCACCGATTTCACCAAAAGCACGTCAATTCAAGAAACTGTTCGATCAGTATTCTGCTCAATTCACAGGAGTAGATTCGAAGATCGATGCAGTCTTGAAAATGGCTCTCAAAGGACTGGCTACCCAGCAGTCAAAAATGCTCGGAACCATCGGACAGTATGTTGGCAAAGGCAAAGCTCGCGTTGCAAACTGCTCGTTCGGTACCAGCACCCATGCCGTGAAGGTCATGATCATGCCGACATTGTTGAAGCTTGCACTTCGTCGTGAACCGACTGAAGAAGAGCTCGACACTTATTCAGCATATTTTGTGAATCAAGCGGTTGAGGCTTCAAAAGCGATGCCGAATGCTGCGAAAGACACCCTTTTTGTGATTGCTGCCGGTAACGACGGCATGAACAATGATGTGTTGCCGACTTCTCCTGCAAACTTGAGAATGCCAAATACGATCACCGTAGCGGCGACTCTTGCTTATCAGAAGATTGCTAGCTTCTCGAACTATGGTGAAACCATGGTTGATGTGGCTGCACCGGGCGTAGGCATTTTGTCTGCAATTCCTGGCAACCAGACTCTCACCGTGAGTGGAACGTCACAAGCGTCTCCGTTCGTGGCGAATGTTGCTGCGCTTTTGACTGATGCGAACCCGAACCTTTCTAACAGCGATTTGAAAAAAATCCTGATGGAAACTTCTGACATTAAGGACTTCTTGAAAGGTAAGGTTGCTTCTAGCGGTATCGTAAACACCGATCGTGCGATGATGGCTGCCAAACTTTCGTTGACCATGCAACTTGATCAGGCGTTATCGTCTGCTCGTGTACAGATCAATGATGTTTCAACTCAGTCTTTCTCAAATGTGAAAGCTGATGATGAAGCATTCGTTCTTCCGCTTCCAAGTCTTCTTTAAGAACTGGATTGAATTTAGAAAGGGGCTCGTCGGTTTACCGGCGGGCCTTTTTTATTTGGTCTTACCAAAGATGTTTTCAAAGCGACCATCGGTTTTATTTTCAAGGCTCAGCTTTGTTTTTTCAAGTTCATTGGCGATCAATTCCCGCGCAATTTCGAGTGTTTCACTCACCGTTGCTTCTTTGAAGTCTTCATAGCCACTTCCGCCCGATGCCAGAAAATCAAGAGTCGCTATCTTGAAGGTGGTAGTCGATGCTATTTCTGTTTTCTCATCGAGAAGAACTTTGCCGTCGAGTGTTTCAACTCGTTCAAGTTTGGCTTCGGTGTCGACATCGATTCCTTTTTTACAGTTTCTGATGAACTTCACTTTCAAGCCACTAGGGATGAGTGCGCCATAGCGTTCGCAAGTTTGTATCGACTTAGTCAGTACTTTTTTAATCACACTCCAGGGCATCGCCTCGATTTTCACAGCACGATTTGACATGGGCAGCACTTCAAAAAGTTTTTCATAAGTGATGAGGCCTTTGCGAAGTTTAGTTCTGATTCCACCGGTATTCATGAAAGCGAATTCAGCTCTAGTCGCATTACGAAGAGCATCGGTGAGCAGGTTACTGAGGGCGCTTTCGCCGATGCGGTTGGTTTCAATATCATCTTTGGCTTCACCCAATTCGCGATTTGCCAGCGACTCGATATTTTTGCGCGATTCGCTCACAATTGCCTGAACCGAGTTCATCGGTAAAAGATCAGGAGTATGGGTAATTTCAATTCCTGCCTTACTGCGAGTGTGTTGCAACATCACGTTCTTGGTGGTTCGGTTAAAGTAAAGATCTACCCGCCCGAATTGCCTGTTTTTATCTCCGTTCTGAATGACTCTTACATTATCAACCACATCGTTATGAACATAATGGGTATGGCCGGCAGCCACGAGATGAACTCCGTTTGGAATCTGTTCGTTGATTTTTTTGGCGATGATTGAGCCTTCTTTGTTGTTGTCGGTGTTTCCGTTGTGAATCATCATGACAAAGATATCGGCCTGACCTTCAAGCGAGCGTCTGATTTCAGTGTAAGTTTCAACTTCATCTCGAAAGCAAAGGTCACTTACATTTTCAATGGTCGTGGTTTTTGCGGTAAATTGATTATCGATACCGATCAGAGCTACCCGGACGTCTGCTTTTTTCAAAATCACATAAGGTTTCAAGAATGAAGGTCGCTCGGCTTTTTCGAAATTCACGAAAACCGGTTTTTCATCGGTGATCTTTGTTGCGGCTTCGGTCTTCTTCTTAATTGCGCGGCATTGCGCATCGACGTCGATGCCGATTGATTTTTTAAGATAAGTATTGGCAGAAAGAAGTGGGAACTTTGCACTGGTGGCCAATGCTTCGATCACTTCACGTGGGTTTGATGATGTTTTGCCTTCGGTGACCTTGTCAAAGAGCCAGCCAAGCGGGCCAAAATCATAATCATGATTTCCCGGAACGACCGCATCATAACCGATTTCCCCCATCGCTTTGAAGATCGAGCTTCCTTCATTGTGATTGCTGATGAGTGAGCCTTGGAACTGATCGCCTGAATCGAGAACAAATAGGGCCGCTTCGTCTTTTTTGTATTCCGGTTGTTGGCGAATCGAATCTACGACCGATGCAAAGTAGGCCATGCCGCCAACTTTTTTACCGTCTTTGTATTGGTGGGGTTCGAGTTGTCCGTGAATGTCATTGGTCAAAATGAACGAGACCTTGGTTGCGTCTTTCAATTCGAGTTTGGTTTGGTTGTCGACCCCGGGTGCATTTGGAACGTTGTTACAGGCGTTTAGAGTTAAAAGTGCAACAATTACAGTAAATTGAATGGGGAGAACTTGGGTTTTCTTCGACATCATGAAGGGTGTTGTACCATGATTGACTAAATTGGTCAATCAATGATTTAAACATCAACTGTTTACGTCGTTTTGCCGAAGAGTTCAGAGAGGAATAGGAATGGATTCGTCTGACAAACCCCATTTTCTGGATTCAGATGCTCACGATGATCTCGTGCGGATCTTGAAAAAAGAAATCAAAGCCCTGAAATCGAAAGTGATTTCACAGGATATCCGCATTTTTGAAATGCAGGCTCTCTTGCAATCAGGCAAGGGGCTCAGCAACATCCTTTATTTGAACCAACTTTTAGATACCTTCATGGCCGTGGTTCGTGAACGCTACGATGTGGTGAATTCGGCCGTCATTTTGAGAGAAGATTTTGAGAACGGTGAGCGCGAGTTTTTCCAGGTTAAACGCTTCTTCGGTCTCGATGATCATTATGAAAACAATCTGGGTAAACGCGAACCACTTTTGCTTTTCAGAATTGAAAAAAATAACGGCTTGCTTTGGCAATTGATTCAACAGGGGAATGTGATTTCGGTTCGAGATCTTCAAAAAGAACCCCGCTTCATCACCGCATGGGAACGCAACCAGCTTTCAGTATTGAGTTCCGATGTCTGGTGTCCACTGATCAAATCAGGTGAGGTGATTGGCATTCTTACTCTGGGTGAAAAACGGGATGGCACCCAGATCACTGAAAGCGATTATGCGTTCATGCAGGAACTGTCTTCGATTGCCACCACGATCATTGACTCAGCACTGCGCTATGAGAAAAATAAACGAATCTTGAGCAATATTCAGACGCTTTATGATTTCAACCAGAACCTGGCCGAGATCAATGACTTCAAGATTCTCTGTAAAGAAACCATTCAAAGTGCAGTGAAAGCGGTGAATTCTCAAAAGGGCAATATCATGCTTCTCAATCGCAATACCGGCAAACTTGAGCTGGTGATGGCGTGGGGATACATCGATGAGCAGACGATCGAAGGCCTGAATACAGGTAAAATTGAAACCAAAACTTTTGAAATCGGTGAAGGGGTGGCTGGTAGAGCTGCTCTCTTCCGTAAGCCAGTTGTTTTGAATAACCGTGAAGAAATTCCGCAAATTGGTGAGTACGAAACGCATTGTATTTGTTCAGTGCCGGTATTGAATGGTGGGCAACTGGAAGGTGTGATGAATTTTACAAACAAAATTCATATTGAAGCGGATGGAAATGCGGTTCTCGACATGCTTGGACGTTTCACGAAAGAAGATGTGAGTCTGCTTCAAGGAATCGCCGACCAATCAGCAGTGAGTTTGCATAAATCAAGATTGTATTCGGCATCCATCACGGATCGTCTCACTGGTCTTCATAATTCAAGATACTTTGAAGACACTTATTATGAGCTTGTTGCTAAGTCGTTGGTTGAGGCGCGCCCATTGACATTGGCCTTACTTGATATTGATCACTTCAAACAATTCAATGATCGTTACGGTCACAAGGCTGGCGATTATATTTTGAAAAGCGTTGCCCAGATGTTTCAAGATATAAAAAGAGGACCTCAAGATCATGCCTATCGATACGGTGGTGAAGAGTTCTGCTTGGTGTTTCCTGAATTGTCTGCGGAAGAAACTCTTTTGATTCTGGAAGAGTTTCGACAAAAGATCGAAGCCCACGAATTTCAATACGAAAACCAAACTCTGAAATTGACGGTGTCGATCGGTCTTGCCGAGTGCGGCCTTCATTCCCGGGATGCTCGTACCTTGTTTAACCTGGCTGATGATGCTCTTTACGAGAGTAAAAGAGGCGGTCGGAACCAGGTTCGAATTGCCAAACTCGAAGGCCAAACCGTTCGAAGCGCCTGAAGAAAGCGTATATATTTTATACAGTGTATGTATAAAATATATAGTTTAATGGGCCTTTAAAAAGCATAAACATAATCATTTCAAATAAATAGGCGATTGGCATACGCGTTGCATTATATTCGTTGAGCGTGCCGACCCCCCTAACCCCCAAAGGCATGTTTTTCGGGCCTGATACAACCCCCCTTGCGTCAGGCCCATTTTTTTTGTTTTTTTTGTTGAAACACTCCGTCCAATCCTTGAAGCTAGGGACCTACAAAAATTTGAATCGATTTAACGATCAACAAAGGAGCTAAATATGACAGACGGAAATACAGAAAAAGAAGTTTTGGTAGTTGCTTCAAAATTGAAGACCTACATCCGCTCTAAAGCAGACATGAACACTTCAGCTGCAGTAACTGACGTGCTTTCAGACAAGATCCGCGAAATGTGCGATCAAGCGATTGAAAACGCAAAACGTGACGGTCGTAAAACCGTGATGGATCGCGATTTCGCCTAATTTCGATTTAGTTCAAATTGAACGACAAAGAATGAGCGTTTTCCCTTCAAGGAGAACGCTCATTTTCTTTTCTGCGCACTCAGCCTGATTGCTCCTGGCGGTGATGAGGTATTTGAGCTCACTCGGCTCACAGCGATTGTGGGTGTAGTTGTGTCCGAGTTCCTTACCAATGATCAGGCTCAAACTTCCAGACATCGGGCCTGTGTATCGAATGCAATCTGTTGGCGATGGGTTCTGAGCTTTTAACTCCTTCACCATTTCTTCCAGCGGGGTCACGAAGATGCGTTCAGCAATACCCGCAGCCGGTAAGGTGATCAACAGCGCGATCAAGCTCATGAAAAACGACACGAATTCGGTTTGTCTCATGAACTTCTTGAAAAAAAACGGGATAACAACACAGAAGGTTGCGCCCGCACTGAGCAGCAATACTTCAATATCTTCAATTTCAGTTTGTTGAATCAGTTCGGTATTGAATGCCAGCCAGAACATCGCCAATCCCAAAATGAAAATCGGAACCAAGAATGGTTTCCAAAGCCAGTTTTGATCAGAAGGTTTTTCTGTTTTGAATTGGCTTGATGCAGTCATCATCTGCAAAACTAATGCTGGCCAAAGTGGCCACGTGTAGTGCGGAAGCTTTGTTGCTGAAATACTGAAAAATAAAATGGTGCCAAATGCGAAACTCAGCGGATACCCGAGTCTACGATAATCAAAGCGCCCCTGGAATAATCGGTTCACCATAAGTGGAATCAAAAGACCGCCACCGAATAAAACAACAATCAGGTGATAGTAAAACGGGCCACCATGCGATTCCATCGCTTGAGCGCCTCGACCAAAATGGTGAACAAGAAAAAACTCTTCAGTAAAGGCACGACCAATCTGATGATCAAGAAACCAAAAGAAAAAAAAGCTCGCGATGACGGCTGGAAAAAATGAATAGCCGATGAACCGTATTCCTGCGCGAACAGATGTTTTCCAATTCGAAATTAAAGTATGAATGGCGATCGCCACTGACGGAATAATCAACCCGTTCAATCCCTTGATGGCGGTGGCGGCAAACATGCTTGCTGCAATCAAGACATATTCTTTTTTACGAAGCAATCTTCCTTCTAAAAATGCGCGGTGGGGAATGAGCAAGCTCGGCATCAATGCCAATGTTTGAAGCGGATCAAACAATACCGAGGTCGAAGTGACCAGTGGGAACAGCATGCAGCCCCAGAGTAAGAATGTTTGGACAAGGGGTGCGGTAAAGCGCTCACCTTGCTGTTTCACATGACGGGCAATCGAGAATAAAATGCCAAGGGTTGCAAGAAAGCTCGGAAAGCGAGCCGCTAAAATCGATACTCCCGCATTCTTGCCATCAAATAGAGTACTGAAAAATGCCATCAACCAGTAAAAGAAAGGTGGCTTGTGGTGCAGGGGGCGGCCATCCCACACAGGATGCCAGAAATCGCCGTTCCATTTCATTTCTTCAGCAGCGCGACGATAAAGGGATTCATCCAGATCAAAAGTGGGTACATGAAAAAACGAGTAGACCCAGATTGAAAAAATCAAAGCCAGAGAAAGCGTGGTGAAAATTTTAGAACGATTCAAATGCGAATTCTCATTTCGATTACTCTGAACAGCATTTCAAGTGCATCTCGAATCGGGTGAACCCGGCTGGCCTCTTGGTGTTCCCACGTCACGGGGACCTCTGAAATTTTAAGTTTGTTTTTTCGGGCGAACATCAGAAATTCCACATCCCAAGCAAAGCGCTTTACCTCGAGCTTTTCAATGAAGATGTTGATCTTCTTTTTTTCAATGAGCTTGAAGCCGCATTGAGTGTCGAGATAAGGCAAGCCAGTAATGAGGCGAACGATAAAGTTGAAGGTCTTGCCCATGTTTTCACGCACCCATGATTGCTTTGTGCGCACATCGCTTTCAGGTAAGTCTCGAGAACCGATAGCGATGGTGCATTGATCTTGGGTTACGCGCTGGTGTAATTTTAAAAATTGATCCCAAGGTGTTGCCGTATCTGCATCGGCTATTAAAATCCAATCGGTCATTGCGGTCTTCATGCCGACATGGATCGCATTGCCTTTGCCCTGATTGGGTGAAACCCGGATACACTTCAATTGTGGAAGAATATCGATGTGGTTTTGGCAAACCGATTGAGTGTGGTCTTGAGAGCCGTCATCGACGACTAAAACCTCTATTAGTTGAAAGCCCTGAAACACTCCTGTCTCAATTGCGTGCTTGAGTAGGCCGAACGTACGAGGAAGCCGGGCTTCTTCGTTGTAGGCTGGAATGACAATGCTAAGGCTTTGCATGTTAAAATACTGATATTATTGGGTAAAAAAATAAACAGTTTTCTTTAAATTATTAGTTGACCTTAACAATCAGGTAAATTACACTGAACATACGGAGGACGTATGAGAGAAAAAGCGGCACGTAAGCTGTCTCAAGACGCAAAAGACGAAAAGCATCAAGTCCATGGCGCGGGGCCCCCACGCTAGACACGGCATAGGAGAATTCACGAGATATCGGTGAGACCTATGAACTGCGATGGTTGACCTGGCCGGGTTAGCTAGTTGCGGCAATAACAAAATAAAATAAGTAAATATATCAAGGGGATTGCTAATGGGCAGGGAGCCAAAGAAATATACTAAATGGCGATGATCTGAACCCCCAACCCCCCATCAGAAGTCGTAAAGACATTCGAGGGCCCGGATCCATATCTGGGCCCTTTTTTTATTTGTAAACCAGCCCCCGGAATGTCAAATTATTACCACATCTTGTTCACGTGATCGGGGGATTACAGCATGCGTATCAAACGCCTAGAAATTCAAGGCTTTAAGTCATTTAAAGATAAGACCGTTATTTATTTTGATCGTCCGATCACCGGCATTGTCGGACCAAACGGTTCCGGTAAATCAAACATCGTCGACGCCTTCTTCTGGGTGATGGGTGAACAGTCTTATAAGCACATCCGCTCTAGTGGTTCAGATGACATCATTTTTAAAGGAAGTAGCAAGTACTCTCCACTCGGGATGGCGGAAGCCACTCTGGTCATGGAACAAGAGACGATCGACACTGACAAGATTGGTGAGGGTGCGACCACGGAAGCAAACCTTCCTACGATCAAAAAAGAGATTTCCGTCACTCGTCGTGTTTATCGTGCAACCGGTGAAGGTGAATATTATATCAACGGCGTTCAAGCGCGTTTGAAAGATATTCAAGAGTTTTTTCTCGATACCGGTGTCGGAGCAAAAGGTTATTCGGTCATTGAACAAGGACAGATCGGTAAAGTGGTTAACTCGAAGCCCGAAGAGCGTCGCTTGCTCATTGAAGATGCAGCGGGTATTGCTAAATACAAACAGCGCAAAAAAGAATCACTCAAAAAACTGGAAGGCGCGAATGCCAACCTTCTTCGTTTGAACGACGTTCTTGCCGAGATTGATCGTTCTTTGGCATCTCTTGAGCGTCAGGCTCAAAAAGCCCGCAAATATAAAGAATACCGTTCTGAACTTCTTGAAAAAGAAACAACCTGGGGTCGTCGTAAGAACACTATTCTTCAGCGCCAAATTCATAAAGTCATTGATGATCGTGAAGCTCTTGAGCATTTGCTTGTGGGTCTCAAGGCTGAACTCTCTTCATGCGAGGCTGACCTTGAATCCCAAAGAGTGGTTCAACTCACTGATTCCAAAATTCAGGAACAAGTTCAATCTGAAGTGGAAACCTATGCTGCTGATCTCGCTCATCACCAAAGTGCGCTTAATCTTTCCCGCCAACGTCAGGACGACTTGAACCGTCAATTGGTTCAACTCAACACTGAAAAAGAACAGATTGAAGAAGAGTTGTCACTCTATCGTGAATCGATTGCCGTAAAACGCGAAGACTTCGAAGGTCTTGATGAAAAAGTTGCGGTTCTTTCGGCTCGCGCCGAAGAATTGAACGATCAGGTGAACGAACTTCGTGACGCTCATGATACCGATAAGCGTGAAGCCGACAACAAGCGCCGTGAATTCGTATCTCTTACTCAATCTTCCTCTTCAAGTTATTCTCAGATTGCTGCCTTGAAAGAGCGTATTCAGGGTACTGAGCAACAGCTTGCTCGTTTGCTTGAACAAGAAGAAGAACTTAAAGCTCAGTCAGCATCGGTTGTTGAGGAAAAAGCGGAACTCGCTTCTAAACTTGAAGAAAAAACCGTTTCTCGTGACGAAACACGCCTTTCTCTTTCAAACCTCAAAGATCAGCTCAAAACCACTGAAGAAGAATTCAAAACTGCCCGCCAATCTCGCGATCAATCGATGAAAAAACTCACCACATTGAGTTCTCGTTTGAAGTCTCTTGAAGACCTCGAGAAGTCTCGTGAGGGAATGGCAAACGGACCGAAGAAAGTACTCGACTGGGCATTATCTCAAGGTAAAAGCTTCTCTGTTCTTTCAGACTTCATTGAAGTTGAATCGGGATATGACCAAGCAGTAGAAGCGGTTCTAGGACACGCATTCGAACGTCTCTACGCTCACGATTCTGAAACTGCATTTGCAGCGCTCCACTTCTTGCGTGAAAACCAAGAGGGAAGTGCGGCAATTCAGATTACGGTTCCACATCTTGAGTCAAAAGAACTGGCGAACTACAATCCTCTTCGCAAGTTCGTAAAATGTATCACCCCGGCAAATCACAATTCTGAAAGTGCAAAAGTAATTCACCAATTGGTGGAATGCCTTGTGTCTTCAGTTGAAGTGCTTGAAGAAGTGCCAAACGAAGGTGACATTCAAACTTACCAGTCTGAGGGCATCAGTTTCGTTACTAAAAACGGCATTTGGTTTGATGCTAAACAGGGTGTTCTTTTCGGCGGCAGCGCTGAAAGCGATCAGGCTAGCTCGATTCTTGCCCGCAAGCGCATCATTGGCGAATTGAAAACCGATGTTGAAGCGGCTGAAATTGAAAATCAGAATGCAGAAACACTGGTTGCAAAACTTTCTGAAACACTTGAAACCATGTCGGTAGATGTGAAGACGGTTCAGTCTTCTCTTTCTGATCTTGAAATCGAAACCGGTTCACTTCAAAAAGAACTCAGCCAACTTGAGCGCAAGACTTCTGAATTTGAACGTAACCTTGCTCGTTTCAATGACGACCGTGAAACCTTGAATTCACAAGTTCAAGAAGCGACCGGCAAAATTGATCACCTTGAGCAGTCATTGATTGAGATCGCAACCAAGCGCGACGAACTCGACGCATGGATCAAAAACCACGAAGAAGAGCTTTCTGGAAAATACGAAGCCCTTCGTATGGCTGAAACCGAATATCAAACGCTTAAAATTCAAGAAGCCGGCGAAAAAGAGCGTAAAAACTCTCTCGCAAAAGAACTGGAAACTGAACAGCGTTACCTTCAAGACCGTGAACGTCGTTTCGGTGAAGTGGAAAGACTCCTTGAAACTTTCGATCAAGATCGTCACCAGTATTCCGGTGGGGACATGGAACACGAAGAATCGATTTCACGTCTTACCCGTACACTTGGTGAGAAGCGTGAAGAACTTTCCATTATCCGTGACCGTCTTGAGCAGGCAAATACCCTGGTCAGCAGTCGCATGGAACGCATCCGTGAGCTTCATAAAATGAGCGAAGACAAGAATCAGGTGATGAACCAGTTCTCGATCGACCTTGAGCGCGCGATGTCTGAACTCAATCACTTGAAACAAAACATGGAAGACAAGTACGGAGTGGGTTGCCTTGAGCAAACCGCGGGTACGAATATCCAAGAAGAGATGAATGATCCGATCATCACTCTTGAAATGTCTGAAAGTGATGAAAAAGCCCTTCATGAAGAAGTGGAATCACTCCGTGATCGTATTCGTCGTTTGGGTGAAGTGAACACCATGGCCGTTGAAGAATACGAAGACATGCAAAAACGTCACGAGTATCTCTTTAAAGAGAAGCTTGATCTTGAGACTTCAATTCAGAACCTCAATGAGGCGATCGAGCACATCAATAAGACTTCAGAAGAACGCTTCCAAAAAGCATTCGAAGCGATTCAAACCCGCTTCGAAAGACTCTTCCCGATTATTTTTGGTGGCGGTCAGGCATCTTTGACCCTGGTTTATCCGGAAGGCTCATCCGATATTCTCGAAGCAGGTGTCGATATTCTTGCTCAGCCTCCAGGGAAGAAGATTTCAAATATGACTCTTCTCTCGGGTGGAGAAAAAGCCCTTACCGCGTTGTCGCTGATTTTTGCGATCTTCATGGTGAAGCCGTCTCCATTCTGTATTCTTGATGAGGTCGATGCGCCACTTGACGATTCTAACATCGGTAAGTTCAACGCCCTTGTTCGTGAAATGTCGGCGAAGTCACAGTTCATTCTTGTTACCCACAACAAGAAGACCATGGAATTGAATGATACGCTTTACGGCGTAACGATGGAGGAGCCAGGTGTTTCAAGAATGGTTTCGATCCAACTTCAGTAAGAAATTCATTTTGATCGGTTTTAGCATGGCCGCTTGTACCCAGGTACAAGCGGCTTTGCCCGTTTTGCTTGAAGAAGTTCAGAAAGAGTATAAAAAATCAGCTGGAATCGAAGCCGAATTCGAGCAATTGACCGAAATCAAATCAACCAAGACATCGAAAAAAGCCCAAGGAAAAATCTGGATCAAGCATCCGAACAAGCTTCGATGGGAAACCATTTCGCCCGATCAGAACATCCTGGTCAGTGACGGCAAGTTTTTCTGGTTTTATACGCCACCTTTTGAAAAAGGTGATCGTGGTCAGGTGATCATCAAGAAAACGGCTCAGATTCAAACCCGTTTCCTGAATGCTCTTTTAAGTGGCTCGTTTGATTTTTCAAATTCAAAAACCCAAGTTGAGTCTAAATCGGCAAATGTGTTTCTGTTGAAGCCCGGAGCAAATACTGCAGGTGACGTTAAAACGGCCGAAGTGACCATTAATGTCCTAACAAAGAAAATTGAGAAAGTATCACTCACGCATACCAGTGGTAATGAAACCTCGATTCAGCTCAAGGATATCAAGCTGGTAAACAAGTTGGCCGATTCAATGTTTCAGTTTGTCCCTGATCGCAATACCGATCAGATTAGAGAATAGAATTCATGAACCCTTTCAAAAAAATCAAACAGTTGTTTTCAGGCTTTTCAAAAATTGAACCATCTGAAAAACACTGGGTTGATCGAGAGCCTAGAATCCTATCAAACGGAATTGAAGGGGTTCTCTTCATTGCCGAAACTGATCAGGGCAAAATTCAGGTTCATGTCGCCAATGTTTCTTTCTCGGGCATTGCTTTGATTCAAGACCCTCTTGAAAATCAGCTGTTTTCTTCCGGAGAAATTTTAAGGGGAAAAATCATCATCTCTGAGAAAAGTTATACCGTGTCGCTGAAAGTAGTGCGCATTGATCGATCATTGATCGGATGTGAGTTTGTTGAAAAGAGTGTTGAGCTCGAGCAGGAATTGAAAGAAGAGTTTGATATTGAGTTGGCCGGAACTCACATGAACCGTATGCGGGATGATCTATTGGCGGCAGTTCCGAACGGAACTCCCCACTGTTTTAATGGTAAACATGATTGCCGTCTCTACTATATTCAAGACGGTGATGCTGTGGTTCAGTTTGATGTTTCTGTTTTCGGTAACGTCATCGAAGGTTTTCAGGGTGAGAAGTTGAGATATGGAAACCTATATGCTGATAGACCGACCCATGACATTCGAAAGAAAAAAACACTCATTCTAGATACCGTTCATTCATCATCCGATCAGATTCGTGGCGAGGCTATTCGATTCATTCAGGCAATCGAACTTCTCGACAAAGTCTCAAAAGAGTCCATCATTCGTGCCATCCAAACTGGCATTCTTTAAACCCTTCGGAAAGAACCGCCGGTGCCAGGACTATTCCTGACACCAGACGGTTATCCAGTATGGGTTTACTGCGGTCTATTGCTGGAATATTGGTAGTCAGGAATTTAGAGCAATTTCAGAGCCAGTTGTGGCGCAGAGTTTGCTTGTGCAAGTACCGCGGTACCTGCTTGTTGCAAAATCATCTTCTGCGTGAGCATGGTCGCATCTTCGGCGATATCGGTATCAGCGATTCGCGAACGTGCAGCAGACAGGTTCTCTTTTGCAATTCCGATGGTATTCACGGTTGATTGCAATTTGTTTTGCATGGCGCCGAGCCCTGCTCTTGAACCGGTGATTTTTACGATCGCTTCATCGATCTTGTCGATCGATTCACGAGCATCATCAATCGAATTCGAATTGATGTTTGCAATACCGATTTTATCGGTGCGTACATCATATTCAGTTACTTGAAATTTAATTCGGTCGGCTTCGTTATTGCGAGCACCTACTTGAATCTCAAGTACGTCTTTTTTCGACTGGCCGTTCAGGAGTGGAGTGCCGTTGAAATTGGTGGAGTTTGCAATTCGATCAATTTCAGTTTTCAAGCTTTGATATTCTTTATCGATGAAGCCCCGTTCGCGGTCACCGATGGTATCTGATGAAGCTTGAATTGAAAGTTCGCGTAAGCGGGTAAGAATACTTCCTACTTCTGCTAGGCCGCCTTCCGCAACTTGAACGAACGAGATTCCGTCGTTTGCGTTGCGTTCCGCTTGTTTCATCGAGCGGATTTGTGCTTTCAAGTTTTCACTGATGGATAAACCAGCCGCATCGTCGCCGGCTGAAGTGATTCGATTACCCGAAGACAATCGATTGAATGTTTTTGCTTGATCAACTGTTTGTGATGATAGGTTGCGTTGTGCTCCCATCGCAGCAATATTGGTACTAATTCGTAATCCCATACTAATTTGGCCCCTTCGCCATTTTGCTGCACCCGTTTATTACGTGCCCGGTTCCCCCAAGGAGCCGAGTCTTTGTTAACGCCCTCAATTAAGAGTATATGTTAACAATTAACGTAATGCATCAAAAAAGTTGATCAAATTAGTAAATTTTTAAATCTTTTAAAATCAGATAGATAGGATATTACAGAAAAATGCGAGAGTAAAAACTCTTAAATAAGGGAGCCTGAGGGGAGGTAAATCCCCCCCCTCAGACGCCATTCTAATAAGAGTGGTTTAGGTTGGATCAGCTAATTAGCTGAGCAACTTGAGAGCAGACATTGAGTTTTGGTTCGCTTGACTGAGGACCGATACACCTGATTGAGTCAAGATATTCGACTTGGTCAATTCAGAGG
>CALPVV020000038.1 GCA_943327105.2 Nitrosovibrio sp. Nv4 | reverse complement strand
TGAGGCCCACAGGCACTGAGGGTCATTGCAGACAAAAGCATCAATCGAGTTAATGGATTTGGTTTCATATAAAATTTCTCTCTCGGGTTCTAAGAAGCAAGGTCCGCGCCAGAGTGTTGTCGCTGTCGGAAAAGAGTCAAAAACCATGTAAAAACAATATTTTCCACGATGAATGTTCTAGTGAATGAATGGTGAGGTGTATCTGAAATTGGCAAGAATAGGGTCACCCTGTCTATACTTTTGACAGGATCAATTCGGGGCGGAACCGGGTGTTAAGGTATTTCAAATAAATCCGATAAGCCATTGAGTATGTCTTATGAGGCGCTGACGCGCGATCTTAATTCGATTTTGAATTCCTTCCTCGACCTGATCGGTTGTGACGGAGGTTCGATCTATACCATGCAGAAAAACCTGCAAGGTGAAGACGTATTGGTGTTCAAATCAATGCTCACCCGTAGTCGCAATATTCATACTGTTCCTGAAAATTTGAAGTCATTGGTGTTTCGTCTCGATGAAACAACATTGGTCGGTAAGACCGGATTGCATCAGAAAGTTTTCAAAGAAAACTATTCCTCACCGGCGACGCCTACAGGTGAAGTTGACCCGAATTATCCTGAAAGCTGCAATGACGTCGTTGAAAATTATTATACCCGTAACATTCTTTCAGCACCCTTGATCACGCCAAGAGGTGATCTGGTTGGTGTGGTGCAGTTGATTAATAAAATTCCATTTGATGTTGAAAATCCTATCGGTTTTGATGATAAGGACGAGCGACTTTGCGGCGTTGTTTCTGCTCAAGCGGCACTGGCGATTGAAAACAGTACGTTGGTATATGAACAAGAAAAAATTCTAGAAGGTTTTGTGAATGCTTGTGTAACCGCGATTGAAGCGCGTGATCCGATCACTTCAGGGCATTCGCAACGCGTATGTGACTTGACGTTGAATCTTGCCGAGGCGGTAAATCGTGAAAATCGTGGACCACTTGGTTTTCTTGAGTTCAACCCGATTCAGATGCGTGAAATTCGTTATGCGGCGATGTTGCATGATATCGGTAAGATTTCAGTGCGTGAGCACGTTTTGCAGAAAGAAAAGAAGTTGTTTCCGTGGGAACTTGAAGTCATTGAAATGCGATTCAAAATGATGCGAATTGCAATCAATCATCAGTATGCAGCCGAAAATGACCAGTTAGAACGTGCACGAAGAATTAAAGAACTTGATCGAGCTTGGAAGTTGATTCGTGAAGCCAATGAACCTAATTTATTGCCTCAGGAAGTTTCAGAAGGAATCGCCGAGTTGACCAAGTTGCAGGTACAGGTTGGTGAGCAAGAGTATTGTTGTGCCCTTCATCAGTTTGAAAAAGAGCGCCTTTGCATTAAAAAGGGTTCGTTGAGTAAGGAAGAGCGCCTTGAGATGGAAAAGCACGTCTCGTTCACCTATGAAATCTTGAAAATGGTTCCGTGGGGCAGGGGGCTTGAACGGGTTCCTGAAATTGCACACTATCACCATGAAAAACTCGATGGTACCGGGTATCCGGTAGGGGTGAAGGCGAGTTCGATTTCTACCCAGAGCCGAATGCTGGCTATATGTGATATTTATGATGCGTTGACGGCCAAAGATCGACCATACAAGGCCGCGGTATCGGTTGAGGTGGCATTAGCCATTTTGTCTGACGAAGTGAAGAACGGTAAACTCGATACCCTTCTGTATCAGTTGTTTGTAGATTCGCGAGCATATGAACTTCCGTTCATTGCGACAGAAAAAGCAGTCAAAAAAGTGGCATAATCGCCCTGTCTATTTTTTAACAATATTAAAGTAAACCTGAAAACTGCCGAAAAGTAATCGTGAACTTGCGTAACCTTGTCACGAAAAAAGCAGTCTTGATCGGAGCAGCCGCAGTTGGTATCACCGCTGGGTGTATCGGAATGGCATTTGTTATGTACCCTGTTTATCAGGAGTTCAAGGGTTCTTTTGCGGCAAAAGAGTTTAAAAAATACGGCTTGGTTGAAACCTATCGAAAACGCTATCATCTTTTTTTTGAAAAGATGGACAATCTTGCAACCGCAGACATGCAAGAAGAATCATTATTGAGAAATTTAGCCGAAGTTCGTAAGGAGCTCGAAGTCGAAAAGTCAAAGCATGATGAAGTCGAGATTCGTAAAGAGTCAAACAAGATTGCTGATCATCTGAAAAAACATGCAGGTTCCCATCTGGCAAGAGTTCCTGATGGAATCGAGTATGAAGTGCCATCAAACATGATGGCTCATCAGCTTTTGGTTCTTGGCTTGGAATATTTCAGAAAACATGACTATGAAAAATCAGCAATGATTTTTGATGAGCTGATGAACAAGAAAAATGACCGCAATTACCAAGTTTATCAGAAGGCCGATCACTTCATGGTGACTGCAATTTCCTGGTACAAAATCAAGCACTACGATTTGGCTGCATCTTATTTTGAGAAGGCTCAAAAAAGTACCGAAAAAGGGAGTGCGCTCTATCGTCAGTCGATCTTGTGGCAGTCAATGGTTCGCAAGGCAGTAGGGGATCAGCACGGTTCACAACGCCTTTTGACTCAGCTGATTTCGTATCATTCGCAATCAGAAGAAGCGGCGATGATCAATGGTAAGCGTAAGCCGGCATCTCATTCGAATGTTCATCAAAAAGAATCTGAACACACCCATGGCGAGAAACATGATGCACATGGTGGTAAGCATGAATAAGTTTTGGACTGCTTCGATTCTCATTTTACTTCTGGGCTCTCATTCAGCATCTGCATCTGATGTTTGTGGTCGATTAACCCGTGCAAGCAAGAAAGCCCAGTTGATTCCACCACAAGGCAAGATCAAACCAAAGACAGTTGAAAATGATCCGGTTGATTGCGGTGCAATGGTGATCACGGGTGAAGAATCGGTCTGGGTAGAACTCTCTGATCAAAGTTCATTCAAGATCGCTCCCTTTAGTTTTTTTGAAATAGCTCAAAAAGGCCATTACAAATTCCAGCTCTATCGTGGAAGCGTATTGGTTTCTGCGCCGATGGGTATTCATGGATTTGATCTTTTTACTCCAAATTCGATTTCAGTTTTTCAGGGCGGCATCATGACGGTGAGTTATGACCCGAAAGAAAAAGAAAGCGTGCTTTCTTCTTTCAGTCGTAAGGTTGAGTTCAAAAATAAATTTCATCAAGACGCTTCTCAAGTTGTTTCAGCTGGCGAATTAAGCAGGCTCTGGATCGGGGAATCCCGTTTGGTTCCGAGTGAACCTGAAATCATGGATCCTCGTACGGTTAAACCCGCGTTCAAGGCTTATGCTTTGCCGGGTGATGAAGTGAATGAATTGGTTGCTATTGTCGAGCGTGCAGTTGAATCCCGTTCAAAATCATTTGTTGCCGATATTGAAAGCTGGGAAGACATCGAAGAAGAGAATGAGCGCATTATCGAGAGAAATCTAGCTTCTGTTTCAAATAAGGAAAACAAAGTTGAGAGTTCAATTGATCAGAAGGAAGCGGCTAGAGCGCTTTCATTGTTGAAAAATCATTTATTTGGTGAAGAGTCCGACTGGAAAATTCACGATGAATCCCGAAAGCCATCGAGCACGAATGCTCATGATGCGTTCAAGGATTCCGAATATGACCGCAAGAAAGCGGTTGAAAAGAAGCAGGTTCAAAAAACAGTCGAGGCAATCAAGAACCTCGAATAATTGCTCCAAGGAAGGGAGTAGGATGAAGTACTTAAGATGGATTTTAATGGTGACTGGTTTTGTCTTTTGCAATTCCGTCCATGCCGGCGTTTATGAGGTGGGTGGAAGTTATTCCTGGAATCGAAGCAATTACAGTTCTGGTAGTTATACCTGGAGCCGGGCCTATGGCCTCAGCTTCGGATATTATTTCACCCAGGACAGCGAATTGCAGTTCTCTTATTCCGATACCACGACCAATACTTCGGTAAAAGATGTTCAAGATGCCAACTATCGTGATCGTGTTTATAGTATGAATCTGGTTTACCATCTGTTTGAGGAGCAGTCTTCCTTCAGACCCTATTTTCGATTGGGGGTTGGTCAGTTGAATCGGGATACAACGGTGAATTATGTCTCAGCCGGTTACTCGACTTCTGGCCGACTCGATCAGGTATCAGTGATTGGCGGGCTTGGTTTTAAATTTAAACTTTCATCACAAATTTCGCTAAAATCAGAAGCCACATCTTATTTGACCGGCGGTTCAATCGGATCCTGGCAAGACAACCTGAGTTACAGCATTGGTGGAGCTTTTTATTTCTAAGTCGATCTCGAGGTTGATCATGCTGCCTGTGTTTGCATTTTTGCTCAATGGTTGCAGTTCGATCTATTATTTCTATCAAGCGGGTAAGGGACAGTTGGCGCTATTGAATCGCGGCAAACCGATCGAAAAAGTCATCAGTGATCCTGCAACTGATCCGAAACTGGCTTCACTCCTTTCAAACATCAAAGACATTCGAAAGTTTTGCGAAGATTCAGGGCTTAAGCCGACACCGAATTATCGTGAGTATGTGAGCCTTGACCGTGATTCGGTCGTTTACGTCGTGACGGTTTCTGAGGCTCTTGAGTTCAAGGTGAAGATTTTTTCTTTTCCCATTGCGGGTAGTTTCAATTACATCGGGTGGTTCAGTAAAGATGATGCGCTTGAGTTCGCAAAAAAATTTGAGGCGCAGGGAATGGATGTCGATGTTCGTGGAGCTTCTGCTTATTCGACCCTGGGTTGGTTTCGTGATCCGTTGCTGTCAACGATGATTCCTATTGAAAACGGAGTGATTCAAGCTGAAGCATTGGCTGATTTGGTGAATGTGGTCATTCACGAATCGGTTCATGCGACTTTATATTTGAAAAACCAATCTTATTTTAATGAAAGCATTGCCGTATTCGTTGCAGATGAATTGACCCGAAAATACTTTGAGTCAAAATTAAAGATGGATGCACCGGAGTGGAAATCATATCTCAGTCGGAAAGACCGTGGAGAAAAAATCAGAACGCGAATGATGAAGGCTTATGCTGATCTTA
The DNA here is from genome assembly GCA_943327105.2 of Nitrosovibrio sp. Nv4. Taxonomy (GTDB): domain Bacteria; phylum Bdellovibrionota; class UBA1018; order UBA1018; family CAIMNF01; genus CAIMNF01. Next base: position 14,508 of record CALPVV020000038.1, on the reverse strand, counting down.
AGGTCATCTATGACTCATCAATGCCTACTGATGAAAAACGTTCAAAAAAGAAAAATTATCTTGAAGCACTTCAAAAAGAATTGAACTTCCGCAGGCCTATTACCAATGCAACTTTAATTCAGTTCCAGACCTATAATGACAGTGAGCACGGGTTTCAGCCTTTATATGAAAAAATGGGTCGCAACCTCAATCAGTTCATGGCAGCTTTATCTCAATTGAAAACTTCTGACTTCAAAAAAGACCATGATGAATCTTTCGATGTCTCAAAAATGATCAGATAATTGAATCAAATCGGCCCATTTTTAACAATGCTTTGAGCGCTCAGGCGTTTTCTTTCCTTGAATGTTTCTTTTCTCACCGAGCAGCCTTGAAGCGGACATTCACTACAGAAAGCTTGTTCGCACGGGTCAAGATGGGCATGAATCTGTGAATCCACGCCTAATGTGATTTGAAGTTCTTTCACGATTCGGTCGGCAATCTCGTGCCCTTCTTTTACGGTATAGAATTCAGGAATCACCAGATGTAGATCAATGTGGGCATCACGGCCGAAAGTTTGTGTTTTCAATTCATGAACGGTGATGACGGGTTCAAGTTTGATCTCATTGAGTCGGTTTACAACCGTTTGTATCGATTCAGGGTTGGCAGCGTCAAGAAGGGTGTTCCATGATGGTTTGAACACCTTGTAACCTGCGACGAACAACATGACCCCAACAAAAACGGCAAGAAGAGGGTCAATCCAAAACCAACCAGTATTGAGTGCGATCAATAAGCCCGCACTTAGACCCAGCGTGCTCCAAAAATCGCTTAAAAGATGCAAGCCATCGGCTTTCAGTGTGGTGGAATCGTATTTCTTTCCGGCGAAATAAGTACCAAGGCCGATGACACCGTTCATGGTTCCGGCTATGAACGAAATCAAAAGACCTTTGCTGAGATTTTCCGGTTGAGTGTGGTTCAAGAAGCGCGAGATGGTATCCAGTAAAATGAGGAAGCCGGCCAGTGAGATCAAGCCACCTTCAAAAACAGCTGCAAAGTGTTCGATTTTTCCATGGCCATAGGGGTGATCATGGTCTGCTGGTTTTTCTGCAAACATGATCGAGAAAAGTCCAAAAGCCGCAGCAAGAATGTTTACAGTTCCTTCAAGGGCATCAGATCGAATCGCAGACGAGTTTGAAATGTTCGCGGCATAGATTTTGACTCCAAAGATGACGATACTGGCAATCAATGCGATCAAAATAGCGATGAGGCGAATCATCCTGGGAGTGAATTTCTTTTTTTGCTCGAATGGTTCTATCATGATGCGAGTTTTGCAAAGGTCGTAATCAATTCAAACAGGATCAGGACGACAATCGTGATTTCAAGCCATAGGCTTCGATTCACATTGATTTCCCCTTGAAGAAGGGCGGATAGGTTTGCTAGTAATCCCATTTTCCGCATGATGTTTCCTTCCCATTCTGGAATTCGGAATTCCTCATTGGATACACGGAAAATCTTTGCCAGGTAAAAGTCACCCACCACTTTAAAGGAGTTGTCTACGCGTTCGATGAATTCAGAAAATTCAATGTATCGTGCCGACGCCTCTCTCGATAAGAGTGAAAAACGGTTATTGAAAAATTTACCTCGAGATTCTTCGATTGAATCATAGAGCATGGTCAGCTTCTGATCGATCAGTGAATCGTAGTAACGCATTTCCATCAGGTGGGTGAGAGCGAATTCAATTGCTTCTGGAACCTCTTTTTTGCCTGACGGTTCAATTACGAGTGCGCTGTTCCAGTCAATGACAGCGAGATCATTTTTTGAATACTGAAGTGTGCTGACCAAGATTGATTTTTTTGCACGGTCTGAAAGTTCCGCCGTATTTTCCGCAACAATCAGGCGGGCGACATCAACCTGATCGAAGATTTCCTTGCAATCATTGATTCCGTCGATTTCTTCAAAAAAGAAAATATTATAGTCTTCGAACTCGTGCCAGTGATGGGGTTCTCGAAGGGCCGGATTGATCAGATTCGTCAGTTCCTGGGTACGGTACTTTGCTGATTCGTCAATCAACGTATCTTGTTCGAGTTGAGCGCTGATATCGATCAGTTTTTCCCAGCTGGTATTTTCCGGAATCGGGATTTGAAAGAGAATGGAAATGACTCCGTAATCCCAGATTTTTGCTGACACTTCCGCTTTCACAGGTTTGTTTTGAAAAATGATATCAGATTCACCCAGTCCCAGCGTGATCGGCGCATTTCTCATGATGATCGTTTGGCGAGGGGTCAGTGTGAATCGCAAGCGCGATCTAATGGTACCTGTCAGAGGCTCACTTAAAAGTTCTTCGACCCGGTGAAGATTCACTTCTTCGGCAACGTCGAAAACCCGGTAAATCAGAATCGAGCCCTTTTTGATTTCAATCATTAGAAAATCACACTCATCTCAAAGTAAAGAGTTGGGACGTTGAAATCTGCTGTATAGAACTGAGCTGCCGGATGGAATTCTATATGACTATTCGGTGCATATTTGAAACCAAGGGCAAGATAGTCCGGATCGTCTCCACTCAAAGACCAAAAAATATCCTTATAAGATCGGGATGCATCAAAGTTTCCAGCACCAATCAATGAAAAGCCGGAGCCTACGGTGTATTCAATTTCTGGGAAAAAGCCGAGATAAATGCCTTCACCTACACTGGGTAGATTGGAATAAGTGTTACGGATCAGGGTGAGAGCTCCAAAGGACCAATCGGTGGAAGGGATCTTGAATCCCCATGCGTTTTTTAAGTTAATTGCGAGGATTTGCTGATTATCAACTGCACGTGAACCTTGTGAAGTGGGGAATTCAAAATCTACAGTGGTTCCCATGTTGACATGATCGGTATCAATCATGTTTGCCCAGGTGAAAAACAATCGGTTATCTTTCCAGGCAAATGATTGAACTGCTGGATTGAATAAAGTCCTCATTCGTAGTGCACCACCCACGATGAATTCCGGTGTGATGGCATAAGAGATTTTTACCGTATGGTTCCAGTTGGTGTACGAAGATTGAGTAGGTGGTTTGCCTGGTTGATCGGGACCTTGTGTTTGGCTCAGGTCAAAGTTAGAAAAGCGGGGGCCGTAATATTCACCATTATAAAGAATTCTCCATGGAGAACGAGCAGGTGCCGGCGCTGGTGCTGCCACGATTGGAGCGGTGGTAGCAACGACAGGAGCTTTAGTGGTCGCTGTTGTTGATTTTTTTACGGGTGCAGCAAAAACCTGGGTTGCCGAAAACAACATTATCAAGGTGAGCATTTTCATATACTCTTGATTTTAACGATAAAAGCCATGACCAAGCAATTCCAAATCACATTACCGATCGATGCTCGTATTTCAGAAATAAAAAATGCGGTGGAATGTCATTCGAGCGTCATTGTTTTGGCGGAGCCGGGTGCGGGTAAATCAACAAGAGTGCCCCCTGCATTGATAGAAAAGACTGCAGAGGGTTGGATCATGTTGCAGCCTCGTCGATGGGCAGCAAAGCAAGTCGCAAAGCGGATTTCTGAAGAGCAGGGTTGGGAATTGGGCCAAGAGGTTGGCTATCAGGTGAGGTTTGATTCGCGGGTATCCTCAAGAACCCGGCTCACCATCATGACCGAAGGTATTTTACTTAGAAAAATGGTTCAAGACCCTGAGTTGAGCGGAATCAAGGGCGTGATCCTCGATGAGTTTCATGAGCGAAGTCTTGATCTTGATTTAGCGCTGGCGATTTTGAAAGAAATTCAAGAATCGCTTCGTCCTGATTTGAAGTTAGTGGTGATGTCAGCAACACTTGACCCATCCCTGCTTGAAAAGTTCTTACCGGAAGTGACGACGATTCGTGTGGAAGGGCGTACATTTCCTGTTGAAAAGAAATACCTGGGTGAAATTCCGGTAGTCAGCGCGGTTAAGAAAGCGCTTCAGGAAACCAACGGTGATGTATTGGTTTTTCTGCCGGGAGCTTTTGAAATTGAACGCGCAGTTCGGGACATCCGCAATTTAGTTTCGGATGAACGAGGCGTCGAAGTGCTTCCACTGTATTCGTCTCTTTCAGATTCAGATCAAAAGAAAATCTTTGAGCCTTCGACTGCAAGACGGGTGATTTGTGCGACCAATATTGCCGAAACATCGATTACCTTGCCGAAGATCAAGGCGGTGGTTGATTCGGGCTGGTCTAAAGTGATGCGAACCGACCCTCAAATGGGTGAAGACCGATTGGAAACTCTACGCATCAGTCGTGCATCTACCGAGCAGCGCGCGGGTCGGGCAGGTCGGGTAAGTGAAGGAACTTGTTACCGACTCTGGACGGAGGCCGAACAGGGGCAGTTGAGATCGTTCGAGACACCTGAGATTCATCGCGTGAATCTTTCAAAGGCGATTTTGTTTTTGGCCGATTACGGTGTTTCCGACTTCAATCGTTTTTCCTGGTTTGAGTTGCCGAAGTCTTCGATGTTGCAATGGGCATTGCGAGAGCTTGAACAATTCGGCTTTTTAAAAAATGGAAAAATCACCGAGCGTGGAAAGATTGCATTGAGGTATCCGCTGTCACCGAAATCAGCTCAGCTGGTGATGGTGTCAGAGGCTTCGAGTTGCAAAGAGTTTGCCGCAAGAATGTGCGCGTATCTTGAAAATCGCCCGTCTCAAGAAGAAATTGAAGATGGTGAGGTGATGATTCGCAAATTGAATCAGCTCCATGGTGCTGCAAAGCTTGCTTCTGAACAGGTATACGGGGCTGCCACTGTTCCATTGCTCTCACCGGTTGATCTTGATTTGTATCAAAAGCTATTGATTGAAGCTTGGCCTGAACAGGTCTTCATTGATGGTCGTCGAGTGGGACGACGTCGGGTGGTTTCAAGAAAAGGTTCGCTCCCGCGGTTTGGGTTTATTTTAAGTTCGATTGAAAAAACTGAAAAAGGGGCGCCTCAAATTGAGATTCGAAGTTACCTGCCTCTTGATGAATTAGCGGTTCGTGAAAAAAGTGAACGAAGAAAAAATGAATTCTGGGATGAAGCGCAAGAAAGAGTGAGAGCTGAAGAGGGTGCTTTTTTTCAAGATCTATCAATCGGTGAATTGCGTGAAGCCGTGGCTGATGCTTCACATGCGGCACGAGTGTTGAAAGAGTTCGTGATGAAAGACCCGGTTTCGATTTTTTCACGTTCGGAAGCTTTTGCCCGTTGGAATGAGCGGGCGCAATTATTCAATCAGCATGTTCAAGATCCGAAAGATAAGTTGGAATGGTCCTGGAGTGATCTCATTGATTTGTTATTGGGGTCACTGAGTGGAAAGGCCAGGCTTTCTAGTTTGATCGAGGCTCCGGTTGTGAATTACCTCGAGGGGATGCTTGATCGGACATGGGTTGATCGCTTCAATGATTCCGTGCCAGATCGAATGGAAGTGCCAAGTGGCAGCATGATTAAAATTGATTATTCGAGTAATGTGCCAAAACTATCGGTTCGCCTTCAGGAAGTGTTTGGTTGGTTGGATACCCCGCGTATTTTGAATGGCAAGGTCGGCTTATTGATGGAACTTCTTTCGCCCGGGTTCAAGCCGATTCAATTGACCAGCGACTTGCGAAGTTTCTGGGGCAATGCCTATTTTGAAGTAAAGAAAGAATTGAAAATCCGGTACCCGAAGCATTCTTGGCCGGAAGACCCTCTGACCGCTAAGCCGGAAGCAAAGGGACGCCGCCGCTTTTGATTGGCATTGCAATGAGTGCCTTGTCCGCGATAGACTCACTCCATGATTCAAGAATGGAAAAACGTAGAGTTCAATTTTGGCCACGACCCTCAAGCGAAATATGATCTGGTGATTTGCGACTTCGGTAGTCGCATGACCATCATGCACATGCTCGACGAGCATGAGAACACTGGTACATTGGCTAAAACCAAAGCCCAGGATGAATTGAAAAAAATCAAAAAAGAAGAAGACTCCCCTGAAGTGAAGAGCTTTTCAGTTTCTTACGAGGGTGAAGGTGCGATGACCGGTGTGATTTTCTGCGGTCAGCCTTCTAGTTTCGTTTCCATGACCTCACTTCGTAAGGCGATTGCAGACAAGTTGTTGCCTAGCGAAGAAGACATGAGCGTGAACGTGAATCTTCGTGGGTTGAAAGAGTCTCAAGCAAAAGAAATCATGGGTTGGGTTGCGTCTCTTTCCCACTTGGTTCGTTACCGTCCAGAAGTGTTTGGCAAGAAGAGTGCTGATCGCAAGCCGATCGGGAAGCTCACCGTGTTTTTTGAAACCGGATTGAATAAGAAAGTTTCTATCGAGACCATTAAAGAAGGTCAAATTCTCGGGTTTTGCAACAATCAGGTCAAGTACCTCGCGGATCTTCCGAGCAATATTTTAAATCCTGCTTCCTATCGTGAAAAAATTCAAACGATGGTGAAAGAAGTCAACGCTGAAGGTGCAAAGATCGAGATGAACTTCATCGATAAGAAGCAACTTCATAAGCGAAATGCTGGTGCATTCCTTGCGGTGGTCAAAGCTGATCACAATGACCGTGCCGGCATCGTTCACCTTCGTTACCCGGGTACTTCCAAATCGAAGAAAAAAATGGCGATCGTTGGTAAGGGGCTTTGCTTTGATACCGGCGGTTATAACGTAAAGACCGGTGATCACATGTACAACATGCATCGTGATATGACCGGATCAGCAGTTGCACTCTCATTGTTCCGTGCAATGGTTGAGATGGAAGTTCCTTACGAAGTGAATGCTTATCTGGCATTGGCTGAGAATTTGATATCGCATGAGGCTTATCGTCCGAATGACGTGGTCATTGCATCAAACGGTATTTCGATTGAAGTGATCGACACCGATGCGGAAGGCCGCATGGTACTTTCTGATACGTTGGTTCTTGCTTCTGAAAAAGAACCTGACTTGATTCTTGATTTTGCGACTCTGACTGGTTCGGTAGTGCGTTCACTTGATACCCGTCGTTGTGGTGCTTATTCGAATGAACTTAAATTCTCTGAGCTTGCGGTAAAAGTGGGCGAGCGTTGTGGCGAGCGGGTATGGAATTTCCCGATCGGCGACGACTACGAAGATGCCTTGAAGTCAGATTTGGCGGATGTAAGACAATGTTCTTCAGCCGCAGCTGCAGACCATATTTATGCTGCAACTTTCTTGAGCAAGTTCGTAGGCAAAGTGAAGAATAAACCAATTACTTGGTTGCATGTTGACCTTGCGGCCGACACCAATAAAGGCGGTTTGGGACTTGTACCTTCTGATACGACCGGTTTTGGTGTTCGCTTCGGATTCAATCTTGCAAACGAATACCTTGGTTAAATGACATGCGTTGAATTTGATCTCGAATAATTATCTTTTAGTTGTTTAATAACTGACTAAAACGTGCTACCATTCGGCCTTCAAGGTAGCCTTATGACTAAAAAAGATCGTTCATCGTATTTGTCTATTATTGTTTTTGTATCTGCTTTCATTGCGATCGCACCGGTTCTTTTAACCGGATGCTCTTCGCAAGATGCTCCTAACTACAATCAATACTCTTCATTCGCAAGTGGGGCTCAGCCACCAATCAATTATTGGAACAACCAAGTTATTCCTGTGAATGCAGGCAACTACGTTGGTCCCAATCCGTTTCTGGTCGGTCAAATGATGAGTCAGGTTCCAGTTCAGGGGGTGATGAACACCTATGACAATACCTATAGCAATTACGAGTACCGCACGAAGTTGTCCTATCCTTATGTGAAAGTTTATCGTGTTGCCCGTGATAGTCGTGATCAATCGCCGGTACCTGTTGCTCAATATCCGATTAAAGATCAAAATTCACGCAGTGATTTATCTACGGGCGCAAAAAAACCATCAAAAGAATCAGCTGAAAAGAACAAATATGTAGACTGGGGAAGTCCTGAAAAAATTTCGACCAATACTGAAACTTCAACAGCCACCGACACTTCAACAGCCACCGACACTTCAACAGCCACCGACACTTCAACTGCGACTGACACGTCAACGAGTGTTGCCACAAACCCACCGTTTGATCTAAGCATTGCACACTACGCTGGGCATGTAACCGAGCTGATGTCGTATTATGCTTTGAGTTTGAATTACAAAACGATCGATGATGTCACTTATCGTTACTACCTCGAAGCGGGTGAAAAATACGAAGACTTCAAGACGAAGAATCCTGGCATGGCTCAGTGTGAGCGTGTGAAAAGTTACGCACCGATGATGCAACTTGAAGATACCTACCAGCAATTGAGCGGTGAGTGGTTGAAAGAAAAACAACGACTCAGTGCTGACATTGCAAAGATCGATGCCAAAGCAGCCAAGATCAAAGATCTAAAGCGCCGATTGAAAGATCGGAATACTCAACTCGATAAGCTCTGGAAAGTTTATGACAAGAACATGATCGTGGACTACTACCGTTCAGTAGGTGTTGAAAAAGACCGCATCTTGTTCAATACCGCAGCTTTGAATGGTTTTATTGACGCTATTCAAGGGTGTATCAATGACTACCATTCAGCGCATGGTATTCATCCCTGAAAACTCGATAAAATAGCCAAAAACTTGACGCCACCCCGTCGCGATACCTATAATTTAAATATTCCCGTCATTGGCGACGCTGAGGGAGGGTGGAAATGTCATTTTTCAGAACCAATGCGATTTGCGTTTTATCAGGAATCTTTCTGATGACCCTGTCTGCTTGTAATACACAAGTGACAGAAACTACCACTAGTTCTTCTACCAGCAAGTCAACTTCCAGTAGCTTGCGTTTTGCTGATGGCACTAAAGCTGTTCGCATCAACACCCAAAATGGTGCTTCGAGTGTGGCGAGCTTCGATACTCCGACCATGGTTCCGACTTCAACCGTTATTCCTACTACTTTTCCTGGTGCCAACGGTACCCTTACGTATTTGCCCGGCGTTTCTGCTGCAAGATACTTTGAACTTGATGGCGTGACCGGATTGGTGAGCAAGCCCGATTGGTTGCTTGATTTTCAGTTGGGAATCACCACCTTCGGCGGTAGCAGTGGCTGTGCAGGATTCGGAAATGCTCACACTTTGCTTGAACCATCCAATTTTTATCGAACAGACGAATTCAATTGTGCATCAGTGGCGAATGGCAATGGTTCCGGTACCGATCAAGTGTTTTTCCGTATTCTTCTTGATCGTACCGAGACCTTGATTGGCACAGGTGAAAATCTACTAGTGCAAGTTGAGTATCAAGCGTCAGGTTTACGCTTGAATACAGATGGAGCAGGCACAGACGTTGAAGAAAACCTTGATCAACTGTGGAAGATTTTTTGGAGTGATTCGCTCGCAAATACCGCGACCCCAAAAACATTTGGCGTGTTTGTGCCGCCGAACTATGCGGCTTGCGAAAGTTCTGGTACCGGAAACGTACCCGCCGGTTCGGTCTGTTTGCATGGATCAAATAATTATCGGGGCTCACCGGTCAAGGTTCGTCAATTTGTGATTCCAATTTCTGCTTATCCTACGATGAAGGTCATTCAGTTCAGTAGAGTGAAGGGAAGAATTAATTCGCCTTCTTCCTATGTTTCCAGTTTTTGCGCGGTCGATGAACCTCTGTGCCTGGGTGTGGTGATCCGCTCGGTCAGTATCATGAGGATCTGAAGCCCATGCGACACTTCACCGGCAACAAAAAAAATGTCATTTTATCGGTGATTCTGCTTATTTTTCTTCAGTCTTGTACTGGTAAATATAATGACCTGACTTCAACGGGTACCACTACCACATCGAGTACGACCACGAGTTGGGGAATGGATGTACCAGCTGCACGAATCGTGTTTCATCAGGATTACTTCACTGATCTTGATGACTTCAATCCGCATGTGAATGCTTCTTTAGCGACCGAATATCGCTGCCTGGGTGATGTCACCCAAATTCATTATGCTGATGGCGATGATTTCATGGGCGGGTTGACGCCATTTCCGACCAGATCAACGCTCGATACTCTAGCGCCTACATACAGGCCGCATTTTTTAAAAAACGTATCGGTCGACATCACGAATACTTATTTTGGTTCAGTCGAACAAGATGTGATGATTTCTGACAAGTGTTCTCACCGTGGAACCTTGAATACCCCTTTTCCAAGTACCTGCGCTGATTTTGATCGGGTTCCCCGTGATATTGCCAGTTTGACTCCGGCAACGAGCACTCCAACGCCTTCACCGACACCGACGACGAATGAATTTTATGATTCGAAATATTACCGGGTACGCGATGATTGGTGTTCATCTCAGGGCCCATCGGTATCGCCTGACCCCGAAGTGACCAAAGAAGGAGTGGGTGGGGTCAATATAGACCTTGATCGTTTGAAGCTTGGCTTCAAGGAAGACCTGTTGATGGTCGTGACCTATCACGCACTCAATGAAAATTCAAAAGCCACCAGTTGGCCTGCGCCAAACGCGGTTGATAGCGTGCCAACCGATACACCCATCAGTGCCGTCGCAACCGATCAGACTTCAAATGATCGAACGATATTGAAGGTGAAGTTAATTGGAACTTCTGAGGGCGTTGACGCTTTGATCGGTGTTAAACAACCGAGGGTCTGGGCCTATACGAATCAGGCGACTTACCCTGTGTATATGAAACAGATCGCGACTCTTGAAGATCCGTTCGGAAGTCTGCGCAGTGAACAGGTGTACATTCCACTTTCTCAGAACTTATTTGCTGACCGAATTCGCATTGAGCGGGTTCGTGGCTCGTTCCATTTGTTTCAAATCGATCTTTATCGCCTCGGCAACAGAGCTGAATGAATACCGTTGAGGGTGTACAATTTTTTGACGGTGTCTTCTGAGTCTACAGTTTCAATCAAAAAAAACCGAATAGTTATCAAGCTCCGGTGCAAGAACAAATCTTGCAAATAATTGATCGGGGCATTGTTTCCGTGGGGGGAGCATTTGAAGAGGCTTGCACGCTCGACAACAAAAGTTGATTCCCATTGTTTCCGAAAAATCCATGACCGGATTTTTTTGGTGTTCTTCTTTTTTGTTCTGCTGTTCTCTTCGATGATTCTTTCTTCATGCAATAACATTCATATGACCAAGGGTACGACTCCGAGTACCACCATTTTGCAATCGAGTCCTTCATCTGGAATGGGTGGAGCCTTTCAACTCACAGGTGTGTATGCAAGTCAGCAGGCACTTGGTTCGGTGTTCGACATGATTGGTGTCGACAGCATGTTTGATACTTACTGCACGGGTGCGAACGGCCCTTGTGTTTGTGAATATACTTACACATCACCTGGGGTAGGGCTGACCGTTGTTGAAGAAGCAGTCACTTATCAGGAATCTGATCTACTTCGTTGTAATAATGCGGTACCAACCGGAATCGCTTCGTTCGAGGTTCGGATTTTAGCAAAAGGTTCGAATGACAACAGCAATACGATTTCAGTGAATCTTTCGAGTACTGCATTCGTGAATACCAATTTTGTCGATCTTACTTCTGAAGAATCTTTTAAACCGGTCTCACGCTTTCAGTGTCGTCACCGTGAGTCGGTACCGAACCCGCTGAGCCCGAACATGGTTGACCCGATTCAATCAGAAGACCCGAAGCTCATTTATCCTTTCAATTTCTACACGACGAATGTGGCGCAAAGTCTTTGGAGCATGCAAGGCACCGGTAATCAGGAGTGGGATTGCACTCTGACTCCGACCTATAATTACGGAATGCATTGGTGGGCTAACCCGTACGTATTTTCTGCATCGACTTGTTCAGGAACTCCATTTTGTAACGGTGATAGCGAACTGGTTTATCCGATCACTCAATTATCAAGCGATAAAGTACCTGCAAGTGCGGGCGCTACGGCTCCGAATGCAAAACGACGCGCTTCATTTTATCTGGCAAAGCAACGTTATGGTGTTTTTGATGTGGCATTGACTGCGGCCATTGCTCCGAATACTTATACGGCAGGAACTTACGGTTCAATCGGATTCGCTGCTCGAACCATTCCGCAAGCGGGTGGAACTTCTGCTTGCCCGAACATTCCGATTCCAAGCAATGCGACTTGGGTGAAAGTCTGGAACTTTGCTGCTACCGACCTCAAGCCACCTAGTTATGTTGATGCCACTTCACAAACCTTTGCCAACTCAGGAATTGCCTGTAACCCGGCAGGTGATGTGTTTCCGTCATGCTTTCAATTCGCGAAAGACAAAACCGCAGGTGCTGTAAGTGATTTCAATTCTTGGATGCCCGTTCAACTTCATGCTACTTCAATCAGCGCTTTTTTACAGACTCCGGTAAACGGTGCGGCACCGCAGTTGTCTTCTTTTAGTGACACCACGACTTTGGCGTCAAGAGTGGTGTTTTTGAATAATGCCGGAAGTAACCCTGCGAACGCTTGTCATAACATTACCGCGATGGGTGATGGAATGGAAACCTGGCATCCGAGCCCGTTCGGTTTTACCGGTTTCAGCGCAGATGAGATCAAATCGTTGCCGTGGGGTCTTTATCAAGGCGTTACTCAAAGTAACAAGTGTGGTGGTACCTATAACTATGTCTCGGCTGCGGGGGGGCCTTGTAATGGTCTCAAGAACAACCAGTATGAACCTTCCGATACTCAGTTGCATCTTTCAAAATTCACGGAAAGCAACTACAGCGACAATCTTTTTGTAGTGACTGACCCATCGGTCAATGACACGCAAATGCGAAATCTTGCCAGCGGAGTATCGCAGTATCGCCCCGTGACTTATCGAACAGCGGGTGATTGTAATTGTGCATCTCAGACGGGATGCCCTGCTGGCTGTTCGCCGTCTAAAGCAATCAATTGGCATGTCGATGTGAAAGCGCCCGGTTCGGCGTCAACTAGTGCGGATATGTTTCCGCTATGTGTTTTACAGTTCAAGCAATAAGGAAAGGAGAAGCGAATGTTGAAAACTAAAATCAAACTCATCCTGGCAACTTCGGTTCTGATTCCGTTATTGGCATGCACGAACATGGCATCACTGAAAACGTCATCTTCGGGGTCAAGAATCACGTTGACCAATGTCGGCGTCGGTACCAGCAACGTTAGTTATACCCATAGTTTACAGAATGTGAATATCACCGCGCAAACCAGCGGTACGAATCCGGGTCTTGATCTTTCACTTTCAGTAGTAGCGGGCGCTTTGCCATTGACTCAGTTTTGCGTGGCCGGAAACACTTCGACCATGCCTTGTACCTGCGTATTGAGTTGGAAAGAAATCAACACCGTAGGTGGAAATAACATCACAGTCAGCCGAACGAAGAGGCTGCCGGTCAGTGTGGTTCAAGGGGCTTTGGTGAAGTGTCAGATGCCTCAGGCGTTTTGGAACGAAATTCCAGCCGCCACCGTCATGCGAATGAATGTCGTTGGTGTATCACCAAACGTCAGCGGCCTTAGTGTGAAAGACCTTGGTTATAAAAAGGGTACGGGCAATGCCCCAAGCGGAGACTTTGTCGATGACACCCTGACACCGTTTCGAAACATCATGCACTATTCCTGTTATTCAAAAAAACAGGCTTCATTTGAGGTTTTAAATCAGGTTACCCAAGCAACCGCTGCCAGCAGTTCAGCGGCGGCGTCTTCTGCAGGACAAACCGTCAATGTGATTTTATCAAGTGCGATGTGCGCTGATGCGAGTTCCAATTGTTCTGCGCCAAGAAGTGATTATTCAGCTCAGAGTTATTATCGAAATCTTTATGTAAGGTCAGACAAAACCGGTGAAATCAATTCATCGAATGCACGCTACGAATGTCCACTCGTGTATGAATCGATTCGGTCAAAAGCCACGACTCCGCCAACCGTACCGGCGAGTGAACAAAATGATTACTGGCCACTTGACTCAACGTTCTCGGTATCAACGGTTTCTTCAGCTGAGTGGAGCGTTCCGATCACGGCCGCGTCAACATTGATGAAAAATGGTGAAGCGAGCGATTCGATGACTGCCAGTGAGCGCCTGCAAGAAATCAATAACGGCAACTCGGGAATCACCTGGAAAATTCTCGGTTACGGTAAAGTACCGAATGCAGACGGAACTTGCGGTCATATCGTTGATTCAAATGGCATGATCAGACCATTGACCAGACTGCGTCGTTATCGAGTGGTTTACCCGCCAATGTTCATGAACAATGGCCAAACCGTCAGCAATGAGCGCCTTGAAGCCGATCAAGTGTTGATTCCTGACCGACTGGTGGTTGACCCGACCGGTAAACTTACCGGCAGCATGATTTATGGTCCGAAGCCTTGTAATTTCTCTTGGTTTGATCACGAAGGTGTGACGAATCGGGGTGGAAATTCCACAGACAAGAATTTTTTAACCACGATTCCAGCAGGCATGCCGGGTTATGTGGCAACTTCGAAATATTATTATCATGATGCTAAAGGTAACGATATCGCGGTTAATCCCGATGGCCGTATCTTGCCGAATTTTGATCGTCCTGGTGCAGTAGGTGCTCTCAATGGCCCGTCTTGTTCGGCAACGATCGCTGTCTATGATGAAGCGGGTGGGGTGCCGATTAGAGCACGGCTTTTGACTTCTTACTTCAATCGTACAGACAAGATCACCTTGGGTTCTCGT
>CALPVV020000037.1 GCA_943327105.2 Nitrosovibrio sp. Nv4 | reverse complement strand
TTAGCATGGTGCGTAAAAAATGTTACCATTTAAGTATGTTTTATCAACTCCGATCGTTAAAAAAATCCTAATTAAAACCGATACTAAGGTATGGGAAAGGGTGGGCTAAATTGGCGATTTTAGAGAAAATAAAACTTCATCTAAAACCGTTCACGCAATCACTCAAAATTGCGGCGAGCTCTCTTTTGTTTTTTTCTCTCGTCGCCTGCCAACAATCAAAATCAATTGATGTCAGCATTTCCGCTTCGGGACTTTCTTATCCGGCTCCCAAACTTTCTGATATCTCACCCACCACTTCACTTCAAACCGGTGGCTCCATACTCACCGTAACGGGAAAGAACTTCATGCCCAGTTCTGTTGTCACCGTGGGAGGAACAAATTGTGGTTCGTTACAATTCATCAGCGCAAATTCAATCACCTGCACACTGCCTCCAAATGGTGAGGGGAAATTGGATGTAAAAGTCATCAACCAAGATGGAAGATCGGCCATCATGCGTTATGTGATTGAGTACATGCCAAAACCTATTTTACTAGGAATGAGCATTACTCATGGAACCCAACTGGGCGGAGATACCATCAACATCACCGGCTTTAATTTTGCCAACGGCATTCAAATCAGCATTGGCGGCAGTAATTGCACGACCAGTACTTTTATCGATGAAAATCACATCAGCTGCATCACTCCGATTAAAACAACTGGCATCTATGATCTCGTCATGATCAATCCCGACACGCAATCGACTACCGTGAAAAATGCATTTACCTACGATCCGGCCCCCATTGTCAGCGGAATCACTCCTTCCGGTGGAAGATCGATCGGTCAAAACATGACGGTCGTCACGGGGCTGAATTTTGTAAATGGAGCAAACGTCAAGATCGGAACCACTCCATGCATTACCGTCGAATACATTTCAAATACCCAGCTTAAGTGTAAAATTCCACCCCAATACACTGGCAGCTTTGACGTCGAAGTGGTGAATCCGGATCTTCAATCCGGAAAATTGATTTCAGGATACATTTACAATCCACCTCTATCGATTTCATCAAGAACACCAGCATACGGAAAAAAAAGCGGCGGAGACTTGATCACCGTAACCGGTGGCGGATTCATTGAAGGCACAACCGTCACCATCAATGGCATTTCCTGTCCTTCCATCAACATCATCAATCTGAATAGAATGACTTTTCTAGCACCTGCAAGCAGCAGTTTTGGAACCTATGATATTGTCGTCAATTCACCCGATGGTTCATCCGTCATTTTGAGCGGAGCTTATGGATATACCTATAGCCCACCACCGACACTCACTTCGATTCAACCATCGAACGGTAAAATCACATCCGGTACAACACTCACCCTCACCGGTACCGGTTTCTTGGGAGGTGTCACTGCATCAATTGATGGCTTGGCATGTACGAGTCCAAATTTAGTCAGTAGCACCACCCTTACCTGTATCGCACCTGCACACTCACCAGGAACGGTTAATGTTCAAGTCATGAATGGTGATTCCCAGAGCTTCACTCTTCCAACAAGCTATACCTATAATCCCGTTCCGACGCTGAACTCGATCAACCCGACCAGTGGCGTATTAGCAGGCGGCTCGACCCTCACCATTTCGGGCACCGGTTTCATTTCTGGCGCAACCGTTAGCATTGGCGGAATCACTTGCGCTTCACCGACTGTGATTTCAAGCACCAGCATGACCTGCGTCGTGCCTACCAATACCGCCGGCACCAAAAATGTAGTGATCACCAATCCTGACAGCCAAAACGTTACGCTCGCGAACAGTTATACATACAACCCATTTCCTACCATCAGCGCAATCACTCCGAATAATGGAAAACTTGCAGGAGGAACCACGATTACGCTTACCGGTAGCGGTTTCATTACCGGAGCAACCGTAACCATTGGTGGTAGCGCCTGCACCTCTTCGAATGTTTCTTCGAGCACCAGCATGACCTGCATCACACCGGCAAAAAGCGCAGGATCATATAACCTTTTGCTCACCAACCCCGATACACAAAGTGTAACTGTCGCTAGTGGTTTTACTTACAATGAATTTCCTACGATCACTTCAATCAGCCCGAACAATGGTTTGCTTGCCGGTGGAAACAAACTCACCATTACCGGAACAGGATTTTTGAGTGGCGTCACGGTAACCATCGGTGGAACCAGTTGTACCTCACCCACCGCATTGAACAGCACCACGGTGACTTGCAATTTACCCGCAAAAAATGTTGGAACTTACAACATTGTGGTGACGAACTCGGATACACAAAGCACAACTCTCGCGAATGGATACACTTATAATCCGTTGCCAACCATCAACAGCATCAGTCCGACCAATGGAAAACTCGCCGGTGGAGATACGCTGACCATCACCGGTACCGGTTTTATTCCTCGCGCAACCGTTGCCGTCGGAGGAATCACTTGCACCTCACCAACGGTAACTTCAAGCACTAGCTTGATTTGTACATTGCCCGCTTCCAGTGCAGGCCCAAAAACAGTGGTGGTCTCAAACCCTGACAATCAAAGTGTCAGTGCCTCAACCTCCTACACGTACAATGCAATACCTACCATCACCACCATCAGCCCTAACATCGCGCTTTCTTCCGGTGGCGATGTAGTCAACTTAACAGGAACAGGCTTCATGATCGGAGCAACGGTAACAATCGGTGATCACTTTTGCGCTTCAACAACCGTTCATAGCAGCACCAGCATTTCATGTACCACTGCTGCAACTTTGGCAGGCAATTACTCGGTAACCGTCACCAATGCCGATACACAATCGGGAACCCTCGCGAATTCGTTCGCATTCAATGACTTTGATCTTTTCAGTGTTTCCCCAAACAACGGACCCCAATCCGGCGGAGGAACCCTCACCATTTCCGGAAGTGGTTTTGTAGCAGGCGCAACAGTAACCGTCGGTGGGTCGGCCTGCACCTCACCGAATGTCAATTCAAGCTCCAGCATGACTTGCATTCTACCTGCAAAGATAGATGGCATTTATGATGTCGTAGTTATGAATGCCAATGCGACATTCAGTACGCTCATTTCCAGCTTCACTTACAATACTTTTCCAACTGTCACTACCGTGAGTCCAACCAGCGGAAAACTCGCAGGAGGTTCAACTCTCACCATTTCTGGAACCGGCTTTATCAACGGAGCCACCGTTACTATCGGAGGAAACACTTGCGCTTCGCCTGTCTTTATCAGCAGCACTAGTATGAGCTGCCAATTGCCCGGCAACATTGCAGGAAGTTACAGTGTAGTCGTCACCAATCCTGACACTCAAAGCGGAATCAAAGTCGGTGCCTACACCTACAACGCAGTTCCGACCATTACTTCCGTGACACCATCTACGGGAAAAGCATTGGGCGGTACGATGGTGACGATTACTGGAACCGGATTCATCGCAGGTGCAACTGTTTCCATCGGAGGATCGACCTGTACAGCTCCAAACGTTAACAACAGCACCTTCATGACTTGCGCTGCACCGGCATTAAGTACGGATACATTTTACAGTCTGACTTTGATGAATACAGACACCCAAACCGCTACAAAGACCAACGCATATTCGACCATTGCAAGCCCCAACGTCACCAGTGTAAGTCCAAACAGCGGCAGTATGGCGGGAGGAACCACCATCACGCTTTCCGGTACCAATTTCATTTCAGGCGCTACTGTCACAATCGGTGGCTCAAATTGCACTTCTCCAACCGTAATCAACAGCACCTCCATAACCTGCAATACTCCTGCACATGCAATCGGATTAAATTCGATTGTAGTCACCAATCCTGACACTCAATCAAACACCCTTGCCAATGCCTACATGTTCACGACTTTCCCGTTGATGTTCGTGACCCCGTCGAACGGAAAACTCTCCGGAGGGACTTCCATTTCAATTGCAGGAAACAACTTTGTCAGCGGAGCAACCGTATTGATCGGAACCGGAGGCACCTTTACGACCTGCACCTCGCCAGTTGTCGTAAACAGTTCCACCATTACCTGCAATACACCCGCAAAATCAGCCGGAATCTATTCAATTTTGGTCAACAACGGAAACGGAGAATCCGCATCACTTGATAATTCTTTTACCTATAATCCGATTCCGACCATCACATCAGTCAACCCTTCGGGCGGATCACCTTCGGGTGGAACCACCATTACGATTAACGGAACCGGATTCCTGACCGGAGCCTCGGTAAAAGTCGGAGGATCCACATGCACGACACCAACAATCATCAGCGCAACATCCATGACCTGCGTTACTCCAGCTCATGCGGCAGGAACCGTTTCAGTTGCAATTACTAATCCAGACACGCAAAGCGTAACCCGTTCAAACTCTTTTACCTACAACGATGGACCAACGATTGCATCCGTGACTCCGACTTCTGGAACGAAAAAAGGCGGCACGATTATCACGCTGAGCGGTTCGGGTTTTCTAGCAAATGCGACGGTAACGGTTGGCGGCTCAAATTGCACTTCGGTTTCAGTTGCAGCGAATGGGCTTAGCCTCACTTGTGTCACACCGGCTGGTACTATCGGTAACGCCACCATCAATTTGACCAATACCGACTCACAATCCACCAGTCTTTCCGGCTTCACCTACATCGATGCAACAGACGCAAGCAAATCCACGCTCAAAGTATCGGCATCAATGGCCCCTAGTGACGGTATTGCAAGTGTTCAAATCTTCTGTGTTCCTAAAAATGATGCCGGTGTTTTAAGAGGCTCAGGTAGAACCGTTGAAGTTTTCGTTACTTCACCGAACGTTACTCTATCGGGAGGAACGACCTGCTCTAGCCCGAGCTCAACTTGTAAAAGAGCCACTGAAGTCGCGACCGGTGTATATTCCGTTACTGCGAAAGCAAGTGCCAGCGTTTCAACTGCGACATTTTCAGCCATTGTGCGAGAGACCCCCGACATCACCATCACCCAAACTGCAATTGTGAATTTCAACACTGGAAACTTCTCGGTGATTTCCAGCAATTCGACCATCACCAGTAGCAATGCTGGTATGAACCTGTATTTCACGGGTGGAACTTCCACTTTTGATGCATCAACAGTAGGCGTTCAATTCGGACATCTCTTTGCAAAAAATGCGACCCTTCAACACCTTCCCTCCACACATAGTCAGGTGAACAGATTGGATGTGCGAGTTTCGTCACTGAATTTGATGACTGGCGCATCGATCAATGTCAGCGGACTTGGATATCTCAGTGGTTCAATCGGAACCAATGGAAACAGCGTGAGTGGAGACAGTTACGGAAGTTACTCATTGCCCTCTCAAGAAAATTCATCGTTGGCATTGGCAGGAGCATCCCATGGTGGAAAAGGAGGTTACTCCAGCTACGGAAGCATGACCGATTCGGGCGCGACCTATGATGATTTTACAAATCCGAATCATCCAGGCGGTGGCGCCTTCGGTGTTGGCAGCACTTATGCAGGCGGAGGTGTTGCAAGAATTACCGCTACCGAATATTGCTCGATTTACTCTGGCTCAAGCATCAAAGCGAATGCATCCGCACTTTATGGAACTGCAGGCGGTTCGATTTATTTGAACTGTAGTGGTTTTGCAGGAAGCGCTGACCAAACTTCAATCTCTGCAAATGGCGGAGGCGCTGTGGATTGGACCATCAGCGGTGGCGGTGGTGGTCTCATTGCATTGGTCTCGAGTGGTGATCAATCGAGTTTTGTTGATAACTTCAATTACCCTCAAGGATCAACTTCGCTTTCAGCCATCAAGAATGTGTTTAGTGCAAAAGGCGGCAATGGAATAAACGCTAACTTCCCTGCAGGTGGTGCGGGCATCTTATATCTTAAACATTCAGCCGCAACTTACGGTGATGTGATCATCGACAATGGAAAATCATCACTAGTGAACAATGATGGTTATACAGACTTTCCCATCACTTCTGGCTACCACTTCAATCGTCTTGATATTGCCGGTTATTCAAAAGTGAACTTGAATGCGAATCTCACACTGGACGAATGTGACTTGCACAGTGCTGAGGCCAGCACATTCAATGTGCCGACAGGATCAGTTCTCATCGGAAATGATTTCACTTCATCGTTTTGCTTGAATTCATCCGTCACCACCAAAGGCACTACGGTTCAATTCAATCAGTACTTCTTGAAATAAGCGTAATTTTCAAACCATTTTCATTTATTTTTAAACTGTTTTAATTTAAAAATACCGAACCGTTTCGTATTTTTTCATTTATTTAGTAAATAATCATTATTTATTAAAAAAACTACTAGACGCATAGCAGCAACGCTGATAGAAACAGCTCAAGTCCGGAAGTTGGACGGTGAGTCTGACGGGAGAAAAGACTCAAAACAAATAATTGAAAGGGATATGAATATGAAAAAAATGAACTTAACTTTGGCTGTAGCTTTCGCAATCGCTGCTATGACTGGTGCTTCTAATGCACAAGCTGAAAAAGTAAGCATCCTTTCAAACGGACAACAAGTAACCATTGATTTGGACATGTGCCAAGACCCGGTAACCGGCCGTTGGGGACCATGCTACTTCGAGCTTCAACAAAACCAAGCTGATAACGACGCTTGTTGGAACGAAGTGACCAGACGCTACGAGCCTTGCCTCTAATCGTTTGAATAAAACTTAATTTTAAAAAAACACCGAGTCCTTGGATGGAACGGTGTTTTTTTGTTTAAAACACCCTCAAATTTGCAATTCACCAACCTGCATGCTAGTTTTTTAAATATATGGCAGAAGATAAAATCCCAATGACCGTTGAGGGCAAACGCCTTTTAGAAGAAGAACTGAAGCACCTCATTCACGTCGAGCGCCCAAAAGTGATCGCGGCGATTGAATTTGCACGCTCACTGGGAGACTTATCCGAGAATGCCGATTATTCAGCAGCCAAAGAACGACAAGGCTTCATTGAAGGTCGCATTCAAGAAATCAACGGCAAGTTCGCGCGTGCCGAAGTGATCGATACTTCTCACATCAAGTCTGACAAGGTGGTCTTTGGCGCAACCGTTGCCATCGAAGATCAGGACTCCGGCCAAGCCCTCACCTACACCATCGTAGGAGTTGATGAAGCCGACATCAAAAAGAACAAGATCGGAGTAACGTCTCCGCTCGCCCGCTCACTCATCGGCAAAAAAGAAGGCGATGAAGTTGAAGTGATCGCACCAAAGGGCAAGCTGAACTACGTTGTCGTTTCGATCAAATACAGTTGAACCGATCGCAGTGCCAAATAAACCAGCCGTTTCGAATTTCAGCCAGAATCCATTAGAAACCCCGGTACAATTCATCAAGGGTGTTGGCCCGAAACTCGCTGCCGTTTTCAATTCCAGAGACATCAAGACTCTTCATGATTTGCTGTATTTCTTTCCGCGTAAATATGAAGATCGAAGCCAACTTTCGGCACTTCGGGAAGTGCAAGAAAACACCACCACTTCATTTAAACTCACTGCACGCTTAAGTAGCTTTAGAATACTACGTGGAAAATTTTCAAAACTTTTCGAAGTTAAAGCCCAGGATCGCGAGGGCCAATGGATCACACTCAAGTGGTTTCGGGTTTATAAGGGCTTTGAAAAAAAATTCGAACCCGGTACCGAATTCATCGCAACAGGAGCACTGAAGGTTTTCGGTTCGGGCCGAGAAATGGTTCACCCTGAAATTCAATTCGATATTGAAGATGACGTGCATGTCGGAAGAATTGTTCCGGTTTATGTCGAGATTGATGGCATTCCGACTAAAAAACTAAGAACCATTCTTCACACCGCTCTCGAACAAGGCAAACCCCACTTAAAAGAAGACCTGCCTCAATACCTTCTTTTAAAACATGACCTGCCACTTTTACCCACTGCAATTCATCAGGCACACTTCCCTGACCATAATCACCAACCCTCGATCAATCGACTGATCTACGAAGAGTTTTTCAAGTTCGAGTACCAGGTTCTTGCCCAACGCATGAACCTGCAAAAAGAAAGTGGGCACTCACTTGAGACCAAGGCATTGCAAAACAGCCTTGCAAAGCTATTGCCGAAATTGCCTTACGAACTGACTGCAGGTCAGAAACAGGCTCTTTTTGATATGGTTCAGGACTTCGTATCAGGCCACCCGATGAATCGTCTCCTTCAAGGTGACGTGGGTGCAGGTAAAACGGCTATTGCCCTTCTTTCTGCTCTCGCAGTGATGGATCAAAAATCGAATGACGGAAAATGGTACCAAACCGCAATCATGGCACCGACCGAGATTCTTGCCGAACAACACTATCAAAACACACTGAAGGTTTTTGGCCCAAAAACACCGGTCAAACTTCTTGTCGGTAAAACCACCGCAAGCGAACGCAAAGCGATTCAAGCACATCTCGACTCAGGTGAACCTTGCCTCTTGATCGGCACCCATGCACTGATTGAAGACCCTGTAAAATTCACGAACCTGGGTCTGGTCATCATCGACGAGCAACATCGCTTCGGCGTTGAACAACGCCGTAAATTGCGTGAAAAGTCCATGATTCAACCTCACACCCTGATCATGACCGCAACACCGATTCCACGAACCCTTGCGCTCACCGCTTATGGGGATTTGGAAGTATCGATCATTCGTGAACGACCTCCCGGTCGAACTCCGATCAAAACTCATTTGGTTCGTTCGACTGACAATGCGAAGATGAACGAATTCGTTCGCAAGCAACTGAACGAGGGCCGCCAGGCTTACTTTATCTTTCCACTGGTTGAAGACTCCGAAGAAGAAGGCTTTACCCACTTAACAAGCGCCATCTCGGCCGCTGAGACTCTTGCCAACGAAGTATTCACTGAATTCAAAGTGGGCATTTTGCATGGAAAGCTCAATGGCAAAGAAAAAGCTGCGATCATGGAACGCTTCCGTAAAAACGAAGTGCAAATTCTGGTTTCAACCACCGTGGTCGAAGTCGGAGTCGATGTACCGAATGCCACCATCATGGTCATCGAGCACGCTGAACGTTTTGGACTTTCACAATTGCACCAACTCCGCGGCCGTATCGGCCGGGGTCAACATGCATCGACTTGTTTTTTGAAAACCAGTCGTCCGCCACACCTACCAACACCTGAACGTCTTGAAGTCATGTGCGAAACCGAAGATGGTTTCAAGATCGCAGAAGCCGATCTCGAATTGCGTGGTCCGGGTGAATTCCTCGGCACCAGACAATCAGGTTCTTTACCTTTCAAAATCGCGAATCTGGTTCGTGATCAGGAGTGGCTGAATAAGGCCCGCGAAGATGTCATTCAGCTGATGAAAAACGACCCTGAATTGCAAGCCAGCGGAAACATTCCTTTCAAACGGTATCTTCAAAACACCGGCCGTATCGAATCTTAATCAAATCAACAAAAAGATGTCGGACACCATTTTTTGTGAAACAATGCTCTGGGATGAAAATTGCGGTATTTGATTCGGGGATTGGCGGGATAACGGTTTTAAAGGAATTGCGTGAGCAATTACCCACCCATGATTTTATTTATTATGGTGATACCGCAAATGTACCCTACGGAACAAAAAGTCCGTCGCAGATCAAAAAACTCGTCGTCGCTGCCGCAAAAAAAATCAAAAAACTAAACGTCGACGCACTGGTCATCGCCTGCAACACGGCCTCGTGTGTAGCTCTTGAAGACTGCCGCGAGATCATGGGTGAAACACCAGTTTACAGCGTGGTTGAAGCCGGAGTAACTACCATTGTTCGCCTGTTGAGCCAGAACTCAAAAACACCAGTGGTAGTATTCGGCACCAAAGTCACCATTCGCAGCAAAACCTATTCAACTTACTTGAAAGACATTTTGGGCAATCATCTTCAGATTTCAGAGCAGGAATGCCCGCTGCTTGTGCCGATGATCGAAGAAGGCTGGCTCAATCATCCAGTCTTGCATCAAACGGTCGCAGAATATGTGAAGCCACACCTCAGCCTTGAACCCGGTATTGCATTTTTAGCATGCACTCACTACCCATGGATCAAATCGGTTTTTGAAAAAGCAATGCCAGGATGGAAGATCGTCGATTCGGCACCACAGGTTTGCGAAATGCTGGCAAGGCATCCGCTTAGTCATACTTCAAGTGAGACCACTGGAAAAATCACTTGGAAGTTTTCCGATCCGCACACTGATTACAAAAATTACCAAAACAACCCTGCTCCTTTTTGATGCTTCACGCGTTATCACACAAAAAAAGCGCCCCCCGGGGAGCGGGAGCGCTTTCAATGTGGTCATGGTTTCGAACGAATTGAATTAGTTGCCCGATGGTGCAGAAGGTACTGACGGAACTTTTGGTTTCTCTACTTTTGCGCCAACCGCTTTGATCTCTTCTTTGGTCTTATTCAACTCTTGGCGAAGTTCTTTGCGCTCTTCTTTGGTGAGTTTTCCATCAGCAGAAAGTTCAGCTTTTTTTGTTTCTACTGCATCTACTTTTTGATTCAACTGTGCAGCTTGTTCTTGAGTGATCTTGCCCTTTTCAAGCTTACGGGCAATTTTTGCTTTTTGTCTGCCTACGCGTTTTTCAACGCCTGGTGCAGCAGTCGGATCTTTTCCAACATGTTGGCCTTTACCCGCGCCACCACCTTCATGCTTATCGGCCATTGCGCTGGTTGCAGTCAAAACGATTGCTAAAGTCATCAAACTTACGATTCTTTTCATACGATCTCCTTTTTCTTACTGATGTATAGAGCAAGCAAGATGCCAAAGTTCAGAATCAAAAAATTCAATCACTTACACAAGGAGCATTCATAGGCTTGTTGCATCTTGATACAACAGTGCCGCACACTGCTTAGCGATACTGATTTCTCAACAGAAAGCGTTCAATCAATAAATTGACGTAATCAGGCATATCAAGAGTGCTGCAATGACTGCCATGTTGTACGCGTATCAACTCAGAATTCGGCATCAATTGATGAATGAGGTCTTGGGTATGAGGTGGAGTAATCTGATCATTATCACCAGATAAAATCAGCGTTTTCTGGCTGATCTCATGCAACCAAGAAGTCGAATCGAAGTGCTGATAATCATCCATCATGCGGGTGAGTACGACTGGTGGCAATTCTGCCATTTGTTTCCCGTAGGTGATAATATCGTGCGGGTGCACCAGGTTTCGATTAAAGCCGAGTGCTCCGAGAATCTGCGCAATCCATTTGGTTTTTTCTTGAACCTTCCATCCCAACTCGACCAACTCAGGTCGCTTGCGCTGGAATTTACTCAATAACCCGAAGGCCGGTTGCAAAAGATTTCCACCGAATAAGGTTTCAAGTGGCTTACGTGCGGTACCATTCGCAAGCACTAGCAACTTCACCATTTCAGGATGAACGCGTGCGAATTCCATGCAAACACTGACGCCCATGCTATGACCAAGAAATGCAGCTTCTTTCACCTCGAGAAAATCGAGCAAAGTTTTCAAATCTTTTACGCATGAATCAATGTTGAGGGTTTCAAGGTTGTCAGGAATGGGAGATTTACGATGACCGCGATAATCAAACCAGATGCACTGGTAATTCTGGCGAAAGTAATCGATTTGATAGGTCCAATGCAGACTGGAACAAGCAATACCGTAGGCAAATACCAGTGGTGGTCCCTTTCCTTCTACACAATAAAAAATAGGAGATCCATCAAACCCCGGAATACTGCCAAAGCGAATCGGGTAATCGTCAGACCAATTTGATTCTTCCTGAAACGACGAACGGGCACCTCTCGTTCGAGGGTGCCCGCTCAAATCTTTATTATCCATGAATTGAATTTAGCGCAGGATTAAGCGCGCTTCAAGCTCAACTCGAACCAGCTCTGGATCTGGCCACGGAATTGGGCGCGATCTAGATCGCTGAGGTTATTGTAGCTTTGAACCACGAACTTGAAGAATTCTTCGTCGTGCTTCGCAACAATCAACACTGCAGGAGCGTTTTCAAGTGGCTGATCAAGATGAGTGCCTGCGATCTTATGGGTAAGTTTCGCGGCATATTCTTTCTCCATCAATGCCATCAGTTCATGCTCGTTCAAATCGAGGCTCTTTACGATTGCCTGGATGTGTACTGCAGGTACTGGAGTGATACCACGTTCCAAATTCGAAATGAATTGAGTGGTCACTGGTGGGTTTAACTTCTGCCCAAGCTCTTTTTGAGATAGGCGCTTTTCTTCACGCTTGCCGCGGATGAAAGAACCTACCCAGTTGGGCGACTTTGACAAACTCTTTTTATTTACATTTTCCATACCCCTAGTTTAACAATGCGCGTCATAATTTGCAACAAAAAAAGTTTTTACAAAGATTGGTTTTTGTTTACATAAAAATTGTGTAATAAATCAGCTACTTGAACATCCACTCTTTCCATGGAAAATTCCAATCGACAAAACGATCGCTTTTTACGCCCATGTCACTGGCGACACGGATGCAGTTTTTTCGGCACAAAAGTCCATGACAACGACCCTGGTTGGCATCAGTGTGCTGAAAAAGGGCCTCTAAACTATCAGGATGGTTGAGTTCGCATTTGTTTTTGAAGTCTTCTTTCGTCACTGATGAACACGGACACAACTCGGATGATTGTTCGTGATCACGTGTGAATCGAATCGACATGCCTTGGTGAATCGTTGTCTGACATGCAAATCGTTTCACGCCATCAACTTCTACCTGACACAAACCACAACTACCATCTTCACAGATCAGAATATCGTTTGGCCTGCTCATGCCGATCTCAAACAATGCAACCGATAGATTCTGACCATCTCGAACCCGACGAACATCACCTTGAATCTGGACTTCAACCCGAGTGCCTTTTTCCTCGTAAAAACTGCTTGATTCATCGGCTTCCACGCGCTGACTGCCCACTGGCACCATTCCTCGCGCCTCCCAAATCAAATGAGACGGCACTTCAACTTTATACAAAGTTGCATCATCAGGATTTCGTTTATAAACATCTTTCTTATGATTGACATCACTGTCATCGACAAAACTGTCGAGCACTCTTGATTGAGCAAGCACCTCACCTTTACGGTTAAGCAAAGCGACACGATCACCTTTTGAGTAACTGACTTTTTCTTTTATCGGGAGGATCAACGTCGAGAAACTTCCTGAAGCATCGCCTTCAATCATCACCGGAATTTGAGACGGGCAAACTTGCAAACAACGACCACAGCCCGTGCAGTTTTCAGCAATCAAAAAGCGCGGAGTATTCCCTGAAGCATCCCGCTCAATCTTGATCGCGTTTGCAGGACAGGCAATTTCACAAGAACGACAGGCGATCGGCTCAATGCATTCGATTGATGCCATGATCTTTCCGGCTTCAAGTGTTTTAGGCACACCCGCAAATTCAGAAAGGGCCTTCTTGCTCTCTTGATCTAGCCACTTGCCGGCATAGGTCCAACTAAAGCGACGTTCACTGATTTTTTCGAGTTCTTTCAATTTCTGTTTGCTGGCCCAAACCCTTTTTTCAATTCGCTTGTCAACCGAACCGGAAAGTCCTCTCATCAACAAGTTCGTCAAAATCGTTGCACGATGTTCATCGAGAAGCATTTTCTCGACTTCATCGTAGAACTTGGTGGATTCACAATTTTCCCACTCAACCAGCAAAGAGCCCGTCGGATACTCGCGAAAACCGGTGTCAGTCTCAAATGGCCCCACCGACACTACCCGGGCCACATCCAGTACACGCACTCCGAAAGAATCCTGCACCTTGAATTCCCAGACTACAGGCGTTTTTTTGGTCAGCTTGATCGGTTTTCCGAAAACAATTTTTCCGCCACTCAGTTCAAATCGTCGTTTTTCAACTTCCCAACCCTGAACACAATCAAAAACAGTTTCGACACAAACCACACGATTCGTTACTTTGTCCTGAAGGAGCTCGGTACCCAATCGCAATGCCGCATTTCCAGTACCAATGATTGCGGTCAATGGTTGCCACGACAGACTTCCTTGCTTTAAGAGTTTTCTCGCCACTGATTCCGGAATGAGTCCAGGCGCATACCAACCTTCAAATGGTGTTGGAAATTCCAACTGTGGAACCACTTTGACCACGGCACGCGCTTCAATGCGATGAATGCGTTTTTGCGCATCTTCCATCATCACTATTCCGCCACCGCCTTCATTCGGCAACACACCGGTCACCGTCATGCCGACACCACCGTACCAGCCGGCCTTCAAACCTGAATCAGCACAAAGACGCGAAAGTTTTCGAGCACCATGGGTGGGCCATTGCTTCAACCTCGGCCCTGCCAGAATCGCAACATCGACTTTTGAATCGAACACTTTCATTTCTTCATCCTACTATACCTGATCGATCGTTTGTCGAACTTGCCTTGCAATCCAGTGAAGCGGACCATCACAGGATTGAATCACCATGGAACGAACACCATCGGCTTCATATTCGATCGGTGTGAACCGGTTCCAACGGTAAACAGTTCTTGGAGTCATTTTTCTCAAGGTAAAACGGTCCCAACCCAGATATTGAAAAACCAGATCTGAGACTTCATTCAATGACTGTTCACCCAAAAGCACGCCTGTCTGGTCTCGACGCATGATCTTCACCAGATTCCAACCACCTGGTGGCGGAACACCATCTCCATGCGACCAGATACGAAGACCATCCATGTGTGCAACGACATGCGGATTCACCGGGTCACGCGAAAGGATTTCCCACTCTTCCCATGTTTGTTTTCTGACCGAGGCATCAAATTCACCCATCATGCGTGGGTCATACTTCTCCAGCAATCCACGCAACATGCGTTCAAGCTTCGGTGTCCAGAAATATAAAATGGCACGGGTGACTTCAATCGTCTTTGGTGGCCCTGATACCAATTGGTAACCCACACCTTTTTGATCAATATCGAGCAAATGTGCGTTGGTTAAAATATGATCGCGACCAAGTTTTTCACGAATGTATTCCAAAAGCCCCGTGCGATAACGGTTTACATCGACATCGCCGAATCGAGGACCAATAAAGCCCACGCAATTTTTAAGTTTTCTCGCTTCAAGATTTCGTGCAGTGAAACCAGGTAGCTGTCGAATCAAGGAAGAACCCTCGAACCAACGGGGCTTCAGCCCCATTTCCAAAAGTCGAAGGTAAAGATTCTCAACGCGTTCGACTGTATAACTTTTTTCTTGGGCAAGCCACATGCGGTGGCGGGAACGAACCCACGGCGCACTCTCCACTTGAAAGGGCCTGTTCAGGTTTTTTTCATCTTCTTCTTTCCACATTTCAATCGCACCCGGAAACTCGGAAATCAGATCGCGATAGACCTGCTCAGGAAGATTATTCGAAAAACGTCGACCAAGATCATGATTGGTGGTTTCAAAGCTCAACAGATCGAGCGGAAGTTCCGAATTTTCCAAAAAGAAATCAGAATCAGGATTGAAAATCATCACGCGGTCACCGCGATTGGAAAGACGTTGGGCTGCGAGCAGTGGCGCTACTCCTGTACCGACAAGGAGATAGTCCACCGTCTGCTTCATTGTATTTTCCCTTGAGCCAACTGCCCCATGACTCGAATCATTGCTGAATTCTGTTGTGCTTTTTTGTATTCGGCATGCGCACTTCGGCCTTTTTCATTTTCAATGTGGCTAACCTGGTCCATCACCTGAATTTCGAATGGATAAAAGAAGCGAATCATTTTTTGAATCGTCTTCGGATCAATCTTGTCAATCACACTGGCCAATGCCGGTTCTACAGTCATCGTGCGACTCAAGTTCTTCAAATCGCGAATCTGATCGGCAACAGAATTGCGAATCTTGATCAACTGCCTGCAGGTGAACTGGATGGCACGATAGTGTTCAGAGCTGAACGGGTTGTCTGCGCGTTCTTGCGGATGCGGAACCGATTCAAGCAAATCAGCCAATACCGCCGGTTTGGAAATGTTATGCTCCAAGACTTCTCGAAAATACTTGGTGTCGACCAAGGTATTGCGAGAACGACTTGGTTTGATGTTCGCGGCCACGATCACATTCACTTGATCAAGAAAATGAACAACACGAATCGCATCCACACGGTTTTTAGTGATGAAACGAATGCCAACCCGGTCAAACAATTCTTCCGCAACACTTTCAGGCTTGTGAAGAAGTTTCATCAGGATGCTGTCACGTGATTTTTTAGGCTTTACCTGAAACTCCACGAGATCGACTCTCAGTTCATCATCTTTGGTGCGGCCAAGATAAAGCTGACCATGATCATCCCGGTTAAGAAAACGGTAGAACCGATCAAAAATCTGTTTTTGAATTTCGGAAAAATAATGAGTTCGAATGTCGCGGTCAATGTGGCTGATGGTGTGCACGACCTTCAGGATCGAACAGGCCCACATTCGGTATTCTGAATTCGGCATGCTCGCGTAGCGAAGCAATTCGCGAATATCAAGAAGGTCATTCATCTTTTTCGGCATATCAACGGTAACGCCGTTCGGATTATCCGGGCTTAGAAAATAGCGTTTGATAAAACGAATCGCCTCTTGAAGGTTTCCCTGCAACTCAGCGTGTTCGATCGGGTCTTGTGGGTCATACCCGTAAGCATGAACGAAACTTTCAATCGATTCGACATCGGTGAAACTGTTTCGAAAACCTTCTTTTGAATCCAAAAATGAAGTGCCGCCGATCAAGACATCTAATACGTTATCGCCGATCGACCATTGCCGTGAAGCCATACGCAAAAGTTAGCGAAGCAGTACCAATACTTCAATCAAAACTTGATCGACTTGACACATGCGGTCTGTTAAATTGTGAAAATGGCTAAACTAAAGCGATTCCTTGTGACTTTGATCGCCACCGCACTAGGTTCCGGTTTTTCACCAAAAGCCCCTGGAACCGCAGGGAGCGTTATCGCTGTAATTTTGGTCTATTGCATTCGCGACTGGAGCTTTTCATCCTTTGCATTGTTATGGCTTGCGATCTTTTTCATCGGTTGGTGGGCCACACTGGAGTGGAGCCGCGCACATCAAGCCAAAGATTCTCAACAAATCGTGATCGATGAAGTTCTTGGATACATGATTGCTGTTTCATTCACGCCCAAATCGATGGCAGTTTTATGGATTCAATTCATTTTGTTTAGAATCTTCGATGCGCTCAAACCCCCTCCGATCAGGCAGCTTGATCGATGGGGAAAACAATTCAAGATCGGTCCAACCCAATCGTTGGGCGTTATTTTAGATGATTTACTGGCCGGAGCACTCTCTTTGCTCGTTTATTTTGCGTTGAGCCCTTATCTCAAGAATTTTATCGATTGAAATCAGCGTCATTTCCAATTACAATACCCGACTATGCAGCTACGGCTTTTAATTGCACTCACCCTTCTTCTGCTTACTCTGGCGAAACCTTCATTTGCCTTTGAGTCAGAAGATCAAGCCTACGGCTACGCCGACACCATCGAATTCAAACCGACTCAAAACAATAGAAGCCTTGAACTGGATGCGAATCGCATTCAAAAATTTGAAGCTGCTCTCGACACACTTGGAATTCCGAAAGAAGACGCGCCCGATTTTTCAAATTTCATTCATGCAAATGAAGTGAACGAATTTGAAGTACGCAAAAACATGCCCTTCATCGATCCCGATAAAGGAATTGCCCGCTATCTCTCATTTTCAAAAGGCACACT
Organism: Nitrosovibrio sp. Nv4; assembly: GCA_943327105.2. Classification (GTDB taxonomy): domain Bacteria; phylum Bdellovibrionota; class UBA1018; order UBA1018; family CAIMNF01; genus CAIMNF01. Next base: position 3,334 of record CALPVV020000037.1, on the reverse strand, counting down.
TCAACTGTTTCGAGACTTTGTTCGATCCATCACGAATCTTGATTATCTTGAATTTGAAACATCCCTCGCTGCCGACAGTCCGAGCATTGATTCACTGAATCTGATTCAACGGCTCAAATCAGTTGCCACTCAAGTCAGAGCTCGAAATAATTTGCCCCTGTTGGGCTTGAAGATATTGATTGATCCGGGACACATGGGTGGTAATGACTGGGATCACCACACCGGAAAATTCGTTGAATTCGGCGGTAAAAAAGTGAGCGAAGGCGACCTCACTCTTTGGACATCGCTTCTCACTGCAAAAAAGCTCGAAGACCTTGGGGCACTCGTGGTTGTCACCCGCGAACGTCAAATGAGCGTTTCCAATCAAAACCCTGAAACTTTTGACATCACACCTCATGTGAACAATTACTTCTATAACAGCTTGGACGGTTGGATGGCGCCCTACCTTGAGCAACCAATCGATACCATCCGAAAAACCATTCGCAACGCATCTGAAGTCGGTAAGGCCTATACTGATACACAAAGAATGCAATATTTCATTTTGGGTGAAGATCTCGAAGCCCGCTCAAAAATGATCGACTCATTTCAACCCGACATCACGATCGACATTCATTACGATGCCACGAAAACCGATCAGATTCAGTCGAAGACTCAATCACTGGAAGCCTTTATTCCAGGTGCTTTTTTGAAGGCTGAAACTGGTGCCAGGAAAACAAAGGCACTGGCATTAAAACACCTGCTCGAAGTGCGTCGCTGGAATCAGACCGTAGATCTAGCCGATGAAGTGACTTCTGCAATGTCAAAATCATTGGGCATTCCAAGACTGGATACGCCACAGGCATTCACTGGCATTCGAGTCAGAGACGGAGTTTACACCCGCAACCTTTATATCGCTCGTCGGGCCATGAGCGGGTTACTCATTTATCTTGAATGTCTTCATTATGATCATGTTCAGGAACACTCTCGACTAGCCAATCTTGACCGTTCAGCAACCTATCACCAGACGGAATTCAAATATCCTTCACGCGTGGATGAAGTAGTCAGTGGCATTGAATCGGGAATTTTGAATTATTTCAAAAACGCGAAATTCTAGTGATTTGAAAGCAGGCTGCTGGCCATTTCGTTCAACGATTTATTTTCAAGGTCACACCATTCGAAAAATCCACGATAAGTGGTTTTGTGAATTTTTGGAGCAATCAGCGCAAACGGAATTCTGGCAACCGGTGAGTTCTGGGTTTCGATCAGCACTTTCAATCGTTCAGGATTCATCTTGATAAAACTGGTTACGCTTTCAACCACTTCTTCAGTGTTGGCGGACTTTTCAATGTAATCGTAAAAACCAAGCTCCCATGCGAATCGACGAAGTTCGATGCTATCTTTACCGGTTAAGCAGATGACCGGTACCGAAATGCCCTCTTCGCGACAAAGTCGGATCAAATCAAGACCCGTCATTTTTGGCATGTGATAGTCAGTAATCACGAGATCGAACTTTTCTTGCTTCAAAACATTGAACGCTTCCATGCCATTAGAAACTTCTAACACCTCAATCGACTCACTTTTCAGTAAATCGACGAGATTTTCCCGGATGGCCTGTTCGTCTTCGATGATCAATACCCGCATAACAATGAGTTTACTCTCAAATGCCAAAAAGTAAATCTGTCAGGCTTTACACAGGCGTTCTCTAGATGCATTATACGCGCTGCGATGTTTTTACTTCATTTAAGCGCCCTTTGAATGCCATACAAAAACCGAACACGTTAAATATATTATTCAATAATTTCATATATTTAATTTTTATAAAAAATAAAACATGCGGTGCACAACTTTTGTCCTTAAATCGAACATTTTTTTCACTCCCTGCAACTTTACTTTTCCAAGACTGAACGATACTTCATCTTTATGGGGATTATTACTGCATTCATGCTTCTTGGCTGGGGAGACGTTTCTAAACCGTCTCTCGGCAATGCCGAACCGATCGGATTCTATGCTAGTGGTTGTATCGCTGGGGCCGACTCCCTTCCATTAGATGGAGCCGGCTATCAAGTGATGCGCCCATCTCGCAATCGTTTTTACGGTCATCCGAACACTCTTCAATTCATTCAAAATCTCGGCGCTTCTATGCAAGCTCTTGATTCTGGAATCCTAGTGGGCGACATCAGCCAACCCCGCGGCGGACCAATGGTAACCGGACATGCAAGTCATCAAATCGGACTCGATGTCGACATCTGGTTTTGGACTCATCCGGAACAAACCGTTCGCACACTCACTTTCGAAGAGCGTGAAAAACTTCCGCTCGTATCCATGCTTGGCTCAAACGGATTGGTCGACCCGACCCGCTTTACCGCTACCCAAATCTCAAAACTGAAACTGGCTGCAACTTCTCCGGAAGTCGAGCGCATCTTCGTGAATCCAGCAATCAAGACATATCTTTGCGCTACGATTCCAGATGCGGATTCAGCATGGCTCCGCACTCTTCGTCCGTGGGCCGGCCACAATGAACACTTCCATGTTCGACTTGCTTGTCCTAAAAATGCGAAAGATTGCGTACCACAACAACCACAGGCCCCAGGCAACGGTTGCAATGAGATCTTCCCGAAAGCTTTTTCTGAAGAAGCAACCCTGACTTTCCCTGCTCGTTGTGAAGCGGTCTTGAAAAGCGCGAACGGTACGGAATTTGAAAACAAAATTTTAAAAAGTGAAAAACAGTAAACCAATAACTAAGGAGACAATATGGACGTAACAAAAAATAACGATAAATCCGGTGATCAAGCTAACAAGAAAAAAGCCATCGAACTTGCAATTCAATCTATCGAAAAGCAATTCGGTAAAGGTTCAATCATGCGCCTTGCTGGTGAAGAAACCTTGGTCAGCCCAGATACTCAAGTGGTACCAAGCGGTTCAATCGGCCTTGACCTCGCTCTCGGTATCGGCGGCTTCGCTCGCGGAAGAATCATCGAAATATTCGGCCCTGAGTCTTCCGGTAAAACCACTCTTGCACTTCATGCTGTTGCTGAAGCTCAAAAACAAGGCGGAATCGCTGCCTACATCGATGCCGAACACGCACTTGATGTGAGTTATGCACGCAAACTTGGCGTAAAAACTGATGATCTTCTCATTTCACAACCAGACAACGGTGAACAAGCCCTTGAAATTGCCGACATGATGGTTCGCTCTGGTGGCGTAGACATTCTCGTCGTTGACTCGGTAGCCGCACTGGTACCACGCGCCGAAATCGAAGGCGAAATGGGTGATTCTCACATGGGTCTTCAAGCTCGTCTCATGTCTCAGGCACTTCGTAAACTTACCGGTTCAATCAACCGTTCTAAAACTCTCG
>CALPVV020000036.1 GCA_943327105.2 Nitrosovibrio sp. Nv4 | reverse complement strand
TACCGAATCATTCTTCCACCAATGACCAATGACTTCATTTCACTGATCAAGGACTCATCACTGGTTTCAGTCATCACCATGGTGGAACTCACGACAGTCTACTCACAACTTGCTTCCACTTATTTCGATCATTTGGGGCTTGGAATTCTAGTTGCCATTCTTTACTTCCTGATGGGTTACCCCTTTGTTCGCATTGCCCGTCGACTTGAAAAGAAAATGAAGAAGAAGAGATGACTTTATGATGACCCGACCACTCATCAGCAAGATCGCGCTACTTACCTATATTGTTTGCACTCTGACCGCGATGGCACCCATGAGTCTTGGTTTTGTGGTTTTGTTCGCCGCTTGGCTGATGACATTTTTTCACGGCTGGAAACTGCAACCCACTTATCGCAATCCGACTGAAAACTTTAAAAAATACAGTTTTTGGGCGTATGCACTTCTCATCACCTGCTGGGGCAGCTTGCTCATGGCAGGTATTTTTCCTTATGCCTTTAACGGCCAAAACCCGGAGGTCACCCCTCATGGTTTTCTTAAAATCTGGTATCTGATGATTCCGGCAATTTTTCTAGGTGTTTATGAAACATCAGTTGAAAACGAACCATTACCCATTTCAAAGCTACTGAAACCGTGGTGGATCATGACCATCTTGCTGACCGGAATCAGTTTCATTCAATTTTTTACCGGTTGGCCGCAGCCCCAACCGATTCCTACGAATCCGGGCCGCTATCACGCCATTCTTTTCTTTGGGCATCATCTTTCCACTTCAAGCATCATCATTTTTCCGGCATTCGCAGCATTGGCAATTGTATTGGGCTACTTGACACGTAAAAACGACGCTTCACCAACACACGGAATTTCATTCAAATTAGCTTTCATTGCCGGCATCGGTGGAATTCTTACGTTGTTCCTTTCTTATGCTCGTGCAGGCTGGCTGTCTCTCCTTCTTGGAATCGGAATCTTACTACAAAACTACTTTGGCAAACTCATCAGCAAGAAAAAATGGTTTGCTGCTGCAACAGCAATGATCATCATTCTTGGTTTGTTTTCACAAACTCCACTGGTAAAAGAACGCATCACCAACCTGATGGGGGTCAATGACCGAATCGAACTCTGGAAAGTGAACATTGAGTTTTTCAAAGTCAGACCCTTCACCGGAATCGGATGGTTAAAAACTCAAGAAATGACCGTTCATTACTTCAAGCAATTCGACCCCGAACATTTTAGCCAGCGCTTTATCGGCCATGCCCATAGCAACATTTTTGAAATGCTTGGTGGAACCGGCCTATTCGGCTTGCTTGCATTCCTCGGCTGGTCGATTTTCACCATCCGCCTTGCCTACCGCTTAAGAAACCAATTTGAAGCTCAAGGCGATCTGGTGCTGTCTGATCTTTCGTTCGGAATCATGGTTGCATTGATCTTGCTGCATCTCAATGGACTCACCAATGTCACATTCTGGGAAGGAAAAGTCATGCATCAACAGATGCTGGCTATCGCCATTCTTCTTGTACTTGACCGTCGTTTGAATTCGAAAATAGTCTAATTAACTTACAACACACCTGCTTCATTGCTGATCATTCTAGATGACTTCACGCATATTCATCCATTACGCAGCAATCCTTCACAGTGCTTCAGAACTTTTTTAAGTTTTATATTAAACATATTTTATTCATCGCATTGGCGTTAAAAAACATCATTAAAATAGCCATTTTTAGTATTGACACAACAACACGTTCGACCGAACGCAATAAACAAAATTTAAATAAATTTAATTTGCGTGTTTGACTTCCGCACCTGCGCTTCCATTATGATCTCTTGAAGAAGGAAGCGACAAAAAATGAACGATCCAAAAATGAGCCCCAAAACATATCCACTGCTGGCGCTGAAAAACACCACCGTATTTCCGGGTACGATCGTTCCGATTCGTGCCATGCGTGAATTCAGCGTCAATTCGATTGAAAAAGCAATCAGGGAAAAATCCCTGCTCTTGACCGTTAGCGAAAATGACGACATTCAAGCGATGGGTGGAGTTCCCTTTCCAAACCGCTTGGCAAAATTCGGAACCCTTACTCGTATTGAAAAATACACCGGCAATAAAGATGAAGGCTACAACCTGATCCTGAATGGAACCTCGCGCTTCAAAGTTTCAGAAGTGATGGATACCGGGAAAGCTTATTCGGCATCTGGAGAAATCATGGATGACCTCAGTGACCTCGATGAGAAAAACACCGAAGATCTGATCATGAAAATCCGTGAAACAGCTAAAACTTTGCTCGATTTTTTTCCAGCTAACACGGACAGCATCATGGAACAACTGGAATCGATTGATGATCTTTCGCTTTTGATTCACGTTTGTCTTTCCCATCTAGAACTTTCATTTGATGAACGGGTTGGTTTTCTTGAATCTCTTTCACTCAAAAAAAGAGCCTTGATGCTTCTTGAGTTACTTGAAAAAAGAACACAGGAATTCAAGGTCAAGACCGAAGTTCATGGCCGAATGAATGCACGATTGGGCAAACAGCAGCGTGAAGCGATTTTGCGCGAACAGCTTCGCACCATCCAGGAAGAATTGGGAGATCGAACCAAAAAAGGCGCCACTGACTACCGACAAAAAATCAAGGATGCAGAAATGCCTGAAGACGTAAATCGAATTGCCATGGATGAACTGGAGCGTATGGAATCTCTTGGGAACCAGTCTCAGGAAACCTCGATCATCCGCAATTACCTTGATCTGATGACTGCATTACCATGGAAATCAAACAAGAATGCCGCTGATGGAATCAACCTTGAACGTTCAAGAAAAATCCTTGAAGAAGACCATGAAGGTCTCGATGAAGTGAAAAAGAAAATTCTTCAGAGCCTTGCCATCGCCAAATTGAGAAAAACCAACCGAGGTCAAATCCTTCTGCTCGCTGGCCCCCCTGGCGTCGGAAAGACCAGCCTTGGCCAAAGCATCGCCCGGGCCATGAACCGCAAGTTCACCCGGGTGGCTTTGGGAGGAGTTCGAGATGAAGCCGATATTCGAGGCCATCGTCGCACCTATATTGGCGCAATGCCGGGAAGAATCATCCAGTCAATCAAGCGTGCGGGCTCAAAAGAAACCGTGATGCTTCTGGATGAAATCGATAAACTCGGCCGCGGGTACCAAGGTGACCCGACTGCGGCACTTTTGGAAGTACTGGACCCTGAACAGAATTCAACCTTCACCGATCATTATCTCGATGTTCCTTTTGATCTTTCGAACATCGTGTTCATTGCTACGGCGAACAATCTTGAATCGATTCCGGGCCCACTTCTCGACCGAATGGATGTGATTGAAGTCACGGGTTACACCACTTCAGAAAAGAATCATATTGCGAAGAAACACCTGATTCCGAAAATTCAAAAAGAACTCGGTCTCAGTGATGATCATGCATTGATTGATGAACCCGCTCTTCATAAAACCATTCATTCGTATACCCGTGAAGCAGGCGTGCGTGACTTGAATCGAAAATTGAACACGTTGTTCAAATCGGTAACCGAGAGAGTGGTCAATGAAACGGAAGCTCTACCGATCAAAATCGGAAAAAATGAGGTTGAAACCATTCTTGGCAAGGAACGCTATGAGTATGAAACCGCAGAAAAAGTAGCGGTTCCGGGCGTAGCAACTGGTCTAGCGTGGACTCCCATGGGCGGAGAAATCCTGTTCATCGAATCAGGCTTGATGCCGGGCAAAGGGAATCTGATCTTGACCGGTCAATTAGGAGACGTCATGCAAGAGTCGGCGCAAATTGCCTTAAGCTTGCTTCGAAGCAATCTTTCTGTATCGGTTCCGATCGGTGATTTTGAGAATAAGGACATTCACATTCACGTTCCTGCGGGAGGAATTCCAAAGGATGGTCCTTCTGCCGGTATCACCATGCTCTCAAGTCTTGCTTCTTCTTTCTTGAAACGGTCGATCGATCCTAATCTTGGAATGACTGGAGAAATCACCCTACGGGGATCAGTCATGCCGGTCGGTGGAATCAAGGAGAAGATGATCGCCGCTCACCAGGCTGGATTGAAAAAAATCATTCTTTCGCGGAAAAACGAAAGGGATTTGAAAGAACTGCCCGTTGAAGTTCGAAACGGCCTTGAATTCAAGTTTGTGGAGAAAGTTGAAGACCTTCTTCACGAGGTATTTGGTATCCCACAAGCCACACCGACGGTTGCAGATTCCGTTGATGCGAGCATTTCATCACTACCCCTGATGTAATAAGCGAAGCTTGTTCCCCCCCTTGGGAAACCCAAACTGAGAAGCTCCGGCGAGGATCGCTGGGGCTTCTTGTGCTTGAAGAATATAAAAAAAGCCCCGATGAAGAACATCGGAGCTTTTTTGCTGAAAGATCAGCTGAATTTTATCAACCCTTGAATCTTAGTGATGGTGACCATCGCCGTGGTGAGCATGACCGTGAGCCAACTCTTCATTAGTTGCATCACGAATTTTCATCACTTCAACATCAAACACGAGGTCTTCGCCAGCTAGTGGATGGTTACCATCGAGTTTCACTTGATCTCCGTTCAATTCTAGAACGCGGAACAAGAGCATTTCGCCTTGAGGGCCTGAAGCCTGAAACTGATCGCCCACTGTGATTTCATTGCTGCTTGGCAATTTATCACGAGAAACTTCTACAACCAATTGAGCATCCGGCATTCCGTATGCGTCCGCTGCAGCGACTTCGATTTTTTTGGTATCGCCAACGTTCAACAGAGCGAGAACTTTTTCAAGACCAGGAATGATCTGGCTCTTACCTTCAAGGTAAGAAAATGGCTCTTGTTGGTCACGTGAAGTATCGATTACTTCGCCGGCTTTATTGGTGAGAGTGTAATGGAAAGAAATAACGCGTGTTTGTGAATTCATCATACAAATTGACCACAAACAGCCAAAAATGTCATATAAATTCCTTATGGCACGTTCACAAAAGAAAAGAATCCTCGTGATTTTCACGGGTGGCACCTTTGGCATGGGTCCATCACTCGAAGTTCAAAATTTAGGCTCAAAAGAGCTGAAAACCTGGTTGCTCGATCAAGTTCCTGAAATGAATCAAATTGCAAAGTGCGACGTACACGTACTTTACAACCTAGATAGTTGTCATTTTCAGGCTGAACATTGGTTTGAGCTCGCTTCACACCTGCATCAGGAACTTTCAGTGAAGAAAAATTTCGACGGCGCGGTCGTGCTCCATGGCACTGACACATTAGCCTTTTCGGCTGCGGCAGTATCGTGCCTTCTTTCACCCTGCCCAGCACCGATCGTCTTTACGGGCGCACAAAAACCTCTTTCCACCCTTCGCAACGATGCCCGTAGCAATCTCATTTCAGCTCTGGAATTAGCCACTCAGGCCCCGAAAGCGCTGCAAAACCGCGTTCTCGTTGCCTTCCATAATCAGGTTTTTCTGGGCTCGCGCGTAAGAAAGAAAAGTGCGCGTCAATTTGCAGCTTATGACAGTCCTCGTTTTCCGGTTTTGGCAACGATTGGCAGTGAAATCACTTATCATGAAATCATCAAGCACCTGCCACCACTCAAAGCCAAGAAACCATTATTGACTCGATTCAAAGGCACCGATGCTCCGTTACCACAGATTCTTTCAACCAATCTTTCACCGCAGTTTCCAGCGGCACTTGCACAAGTTCCTTTTCTAGAAACCCTCGATGGCATCTTGCTGCACCTTTACGCCTCAGGCACTGCACCAACAGAATACGCGCCTTTTCAAGCGTTTCTTGAAAACGCAAAAAAACTTCACACCCCGATTTTTGCCATCACCGAACGTGAAGATGAAGTGAGAAAATTGGGAACCTATCCTTCCGGCAAGGAACTTGAAAAACAAAATGTACTTTGGTGTTCTGATCTGACCCCGGAAGCTGCGTTCGTCAAGGCATGGTTACTTCGTGAGTTGAATGCTGATTTACCGAAAAAAGAATACTTTCAGTGGCTCCAAAAAAATTGGGATCAACCGCTCGCCGACGAGTGCTCAACACGCTAATACGGTCAAACGCCTGAACCTTTGAACCCTTTACGATGAAGAGGTGTTGCACCTAGTTCGATGATTTTTTGTTTATGAAATGGTGTCGGGTAACCCTTGTGGGTTTTCAAGCCATAACCCGGGTATTGGGCATCAAGATCATCCATCATCTGATCACGATGCACTTTCGCAATGATCGAGGCGCAAGCAATGGTGAGCGACTTCTGATCGCCTTTTACCAGTGGTTTACCCCGATCTTTAAAAACTTTCGGTACGATGTTGCCGTCTACCAGAATGCAATCTGCCTTGATGCCGAGTTTTTTCTCAAGTTTCAGAACGGCCCGTTCCATTGCCAAATGTGAAGCATACAAAATATTGAGTTCACCGATTTCTTCAACACTTGCCTCACCAATCGCATAACCCTTGGCAAAAGCTTTCACTGCATCCCGAAACATCGGGCGGTGTTCTTCTGAAATCATTTTACTGTCTTGAAGTCTACGAATGGGATGATCGTCTTTAAACGGGTTCTTTGAAAAGGTCTTCCCTCTTTTGCCGCTTTTTAAAAAACCCATTTTTAAAACACGTTCAGGAGAAAGAATTGCTGCCGCGGCAACAACGCTTCCGGCAAGACAACCTCGACCGACTTCATCGACGCCGATGATGGTTTTTTGATCAGTCCCAGAAATAAAAAAACCCAAGCCGACTTCTGATACGAGATCAGGGTATGGCTTGGGTTTTTTAGTAACCATTATTTACTAAAACTAATTAGTTAGCTTTAGATTTTGCAGAAGCAGAAGCTTTTGCAGATTCGTTGGTTTGAACGTCGCGCTGAATTTTAGCAGCACGGCCTTCAAGTTCACGAATGTAGTAAAGTTTAGAACGACGAACCAAACCTCTAGAAACAAGTTCTACTTTAGAAACAACTGGTGAAGTTTCCATGAAGATACGCTCAACGCCAACACCGTGAGAAATCTTACGTACAATGAAAGATTTTCCGCCAGCAGCATTGCGACGTGCGATCACGAGGCCTTCGAAAAGCTGAATACGCTCTTTCTCACCCTCTTTAATTTTTACGTGAACTTTAACGGTGTCTCCAGCAGAGAAATTTGGAAGGTCAGTACGCTTCATGGATGCGTCCACGAGTGCAACTGCTTTCTCGATATTTTTAGAGTTATCGTATTGCGCTTTTCTTGGAGATTTTGATTTAACTAATTTTTGTGCCATAAAATTTTTTCCTGTAAGGGTTAATCTTTAACAAGATCACGTAGGTCTGACAAGAGAAAATAAGCGATCTAGCACGATTGCGACCGCCGACCTCACCGAAAGGTGATTATAGCCTTTTTCCCCCAAAGGCCCGTAAATAGGGCCCAAAAACGTGTCAACCTCGCTAAAAAAGCTCGAAGCCACCCCCCAGCCGGTGCCAAAAACAATAATTTTAACCCCCGGCTCGGCTTCTGCGGCCCAATTTTGACGGATTCCCTCATAAGTCTTTTGATCGGGCAACGGGCGGGCATCGGGCATGGCCACCTCTAATTTATACCCCGGGTAAAGCCTGGAAAGCTCGTTTTTAACGTTTTCAAAGGAATGGACGAGCTGAACCCTGGTAAAGGCCTCCACTCGATCTGGGTGCCATTCTGACTGAACGCCACGCTGCCAATGCGCGATGATGGTTTTAACCTGAGCGTGCTGCTCCTCGATTGGAGAAACCAAAAAATAATGATCGATCTCATAAGTCCTACAGCTACGAGAAATGTCGTGTAGGTCCATGTTGGTGATCGAAGTGGTGATCAATTCACCTTTTCGATTGGTCACTGGATGATGAAGCAACACCACAACGGTTTTATGTTTCATACGGATGTCTCAACCTTATTCGTTTTCTTTACCCATCTTTTTTGCATAAAGATCTGGGCGTTTACGGCGGGTTCTTTCAATCGATTGTTTTTTGCGCCAATCAGCGATTGCCTGATGATTACCACTCAAAAGAACATCGGGCACATCATGACCCATGAATTCACGAGGACGGGTGAACTGGGGTGCCTTCAACAAACCATCTTCGAGACTGTCGCCCGTGACCGAGTCTTCATTGCCAACGGTACCGGGAATCAGGCGAATCAACACATCACTCGCCACCATTGCGGGTAACTCACCACCGGTGAGCACGTAATCGCCAATCGAAAGTTCTTCATCGACACAAAGATCGATAAACCGTTCATCTACACCTTCGTAATGACCGCAGACAAAAATAATTTCAGGATGATTTTGAACCAGGTTTTTTGCATGTTCTTGCGTCAGCAATTTTCCTTGCGGCGAAAGCAAGATGGTAAACGGCCGCTGTCCAACGGGTTGGTTTTTTTTGTCAAATGAACTTACCGATGACCAGGCATCTACCAGCACCGGCGCTTTGATCAACATACCAGCACCACCACCATAAACGACGTCATCTACCGTTTTGTGTTTATCTTTTGCAAAGTCTCGGATCTGAATAAAATGAAGCGAAACTTTTCCAGACGCCTGTGCTTTTGCAATCAGGCTATGATCCAGTCCTTGTTGAATGACCTGCGGAAAAAGGGTCAGATAGTGTATTTTTTGGAGCATGCTTTGTCCTTATCAATACTCATCAAACAAAAAAAGCCGAGATGACTCCCGGCTTTTTTAAAATTAAATTCAAGTGAATGAAGTCTATTCGACAATTTCAAGAACAGCTCTGCGCTTCAACTTAGTTGCAGCACCAAGCAGAAGAGTACGAATCGCTTTCGCGGTTTTACCTTCTTTACCAATAATCTTGCCGATATCGGTTTTAGCAACCTTAAGCAGAATCACCGTAGTGTTTTCACCCTGTTTTGATTCTACTGAAACCTCAAGTGGAGCATCAACCAAAGACTTGGCGATGACTTCAACCATGGCTACCAGTGAGCTATTGTCTTGTTCTGTTGTCATAGACTTTCAGTTCTTTGAGATCAGCAATGAGCTAAAAGCCAATTACGCTTTCAAAGATTTGAAAATTTGTTCAACAGTCAAAGTCATTTGAGCGCCTTTTTTAATCCAAGCGTCAAATGCTTCTTTGTTCAATTGTACTTTATCAGCAGCTTTTTCAGCTTTTGGATAGTAGTACCCGAGCTTTTCGAAAAAGTTACCATCACGTTTGGAACCTTCAGAAGTTGCAACAATCATGAATTGTGGACGTTTTTTTGCACCCAAACGTTGAAGACGAATTTTTACCATAACTATATCAATCCTTTCGCGGAATAATCTCTTTAACACGAACCTAAAGCAGGAGTCGAGCAATTTTTACAGGGGGTTATTCCTGTTTGAAGGTCCCGAACACGTAATCCCACATGGGCGTGCTCACTCCCCACTTACCCTTCTTGGCCATAAAATGGTGCTTCATGTGGTTTTCCTTAAGGGTTTTAAACCAGTTCGACTTGAACATGAAGTGATGGGTAGCAAAGTGAATGTAATCGTAAATCAGGTAACCTATCATAAATCCTGAGAAAAATGGCATGCATGCCTCGGCGCCAAGCACAGATTTATAGAGATAATAGAACGGAATCGCCAGAGCAATCGAAACCACCGGTGGCATCACCAAACGAGTCGGATCCTGTGGATCATCGTGGTGAATTCCATGAAACAAGAAAACCAGGTATTTGCCCGCTTTTGATTTTGCATCAAAGTGAAACACATAACGGTGCATGGCATATTCAGTCAAAGACCAAAAACCAATGCCAAGAGCAATGTAAACGAGGTTGATTGCAGCCGACATTTCCGTCTGTGCAAAGCCAAGGTAGAGAAAGTACAAAACCACCGGAATCCAAAGTACGAACGGCACAGATGGATGAACGTGGGTCAAGGATTCTAAAACGGGATTTTTGAATAATCGAACTGACTGGTACTGTTTCATGATTGACGCGCATTTTACCGGATTTTCCAATACTTGACAATTGAAATGATTCGATCAAGTCTCAAGCGTAATCATGGCAGAAAACGACAAACTCCGAGTCAGACTCAATCCAAGCTACTGGAAACACTTGTACGGCGTTCCGTTTTCAGAGGATGTCGTTCCTTCGAGCTTGTTTTTGAGAAACCGACACTATCTCATTGTCGACCTCGAGACCCAGAATCTTGTTCAAGATGTCGGTGGCTGGGGTAACGTCAATAAACTCAAAATTTCAGTCGCCTGCGCCTGGGACAGTAAAACCAATCAAATGCTGGTTTTCAGAGAAAACGAAATTTCAAAACTCAACGACCTTTGTGAAGAGCGCCTTGTGATCGGTTATAACATTCGCGGGTTCGACTTGGTGATTCTCGAAGCTTATGGCCTTGATCTGTCCCGCCTTGATGTATTCGACATCATGTATGACGTTCAAACACTCACCCGCCAAAAGTTCCTGAAATTGGAAACCATTGCACAAGGAACCTTGAATGCCGGTAAATCAGCCGATGGTCTAATGGCCGTGGAATGGTGGAAAACTGGCGAAATGGACAAGATCATTCAATATTGCAAACAAGACGTGGAAGTGACCCGCGATATTTTTGAATACGGTCGTAAGAATGGTCACATCAAGCTTCGTCGTGCCGAGGGCGCGAACGTGGAAGTCAAAGTAAACTGGAACTAAGCTTTCGGACCAGACCAAGCATGAACTTCATTTTGAGAACCATCACTATCCTTTCCGTGTTGATTGCAACTGAAGCATTCGCCGGAAAAATTCTCTACATCGGCGATTCGCACAGTACCGCACCCTTTGCTCCTTTTGGTTCAAGAATGAATGAACTTCTTCGAACCCTATCCGGCGCTGAAGTCAGCTTTCACTCCCGTTGCGGTTCAACCGTAAATTGGTGGTATCAGGGCACCGCTGGAAAATGCGGTTTTTTTGACCAAGAACCTACCGGCGAAGCCGAAGGCGGAATGATCAAACCGGCACCGGATCTAGTCACGATGCTCGACAAATTTAAACCCACGTTCCTATTCGTGCAACTTGGTGCGAATTACAAACAGGGCGATGATTGGGCGAGCTTGGCAAAAAAAGACATCCCAAAACTGGTCGATGACATCAGCAAGCGCGCGATTCCATGCCTTTGGGTTGGGCCACCTGATTATCGATTACCGATAAACCCCGAAGAAGCTGCCCTTTCCTTGAAGCGAAGAAACGAATTGATTGAAGCCATTCGCCTCACTGTAGAACCGGCATGCACCTTTGTCGACAGCACCACCATGACCCGGTATCCGTCAGTTGGCGGAGATGGTTACCATTATTCATCAAAAGAAGGAATTCCAGCCGGACTTGCATGGGCCGAAACGGTATTCAATCAATTGGTCACATCAATTTATAAAGAATAAAAAACGGAAAATTCACCATGAATACATCTTTCATCATTGCGATGCTCTATTGCGGACTCATCGGCACTTCTGCTTTTGCCCAAAAAAAACTCGATCCATCGGTCGATCTGAACATTGAACGGCTGAAAGAAATCGTGGCAATCAATTCAGGTTCGGCAAACATCAAGGGTGTGAATGAAATCATGGGTAAAATCAAACCTTGGTTTGAAGAATTGGGCTTCAAGGTGGAATTCTTGAAAAACCCGGACGGTGAATCTGTTTCTGCACCCATGATGGTTGCCACTTACACGGGCGAAAAACCGGAGCAAATCAGCTTCATCATGCACGCCGATACCGTGTTCGAACCATCTTCGCCCTTTCAAAAAATGGAACAAAAGGATGAACACATTCTCAAAGGCCCCGGAGTCATTGACGACAAAGGCGGCATCATCGTTTTGTTGCAGTCGTTGAGGGATTATCTGGTGCCCCTGAAAAGTGCCGGTAAAAAACCAAAATACACACTCATGGTTGAAGTAACCCCGAATGAAGAAGTGGGTGCGATCGGTTGGGCTAAAACTTTTGAAGACATGAGCAAAAAATCTTGGCTTGCCCTTGGCCTTGAACCCTCGTTCAATATGGGTGGAATCGTGGAAGGCCGCAAAGGCAACGTTTGGTATGAAATCAGGGTGAAAGGCAAAGAGGCTCACGCAGGCGTCGACCACGCAAAAGGAATCAATGCGTGTGACATTCTTGCAGACAAAATCACTCAGATCAAAAAACTCACCGACTATAAAAAGAACATCACCGTCAACATCGGGCACATTGAAGGTGGCCAGGACAAATACAATATCGTGTGTGGTTGGGCGAAAGCGAACCTCGACACGCGTATACCTAGTCCCGAAGCCCGTAAAAGCTTGAATGCAAAAATAGAATCGATTTTAAAAGATGCTCAAATTGAATTCAAGATTGTCGATGAAACGGCACCGATGAGTACGAACTCGATTTCAAAGCCATTGATCAAAAAATACCTCGATATGATTTATAAAGTTGAAGGCAAACACTATGAGGCACATGTTTCAGGTGGCGTTGGTGATGCAAACCATTTTGCCCGTAAAGGCATCGCCATCATTGATGGCCTTGGACCCATCGGTTCAGGAATGCACACCATCGACGAAGAAATCGATCTTCGATCGATTCAAACCAGGGCAAAAGTGCTGACTGAATTTTTGAAGTCACTATAAGTTGAGATTTGATAAACGTCATTGAACAAAATTAAATGACATCAGTTTAAGTATTTACATAAATTTTAAATAAAAAAATTCTTGACGCTTTTTATGCAGTTTTTTTAAAAGTTTCTGGTATAGTGCGGAGACATGAAAATGTTGAATAGGTTCCTGCTCCCTGTTTCGAATTTCATTATGCTAGGTTGCTTTGCCATGCATCCGCCTACGGCAATGGCACAAAATACCCGATCCATCGAATGGGATCGAATCAATGCCGTACAAGATTCCGCTGAAGTGGTCTTGCGGTCAAAAGAAGCAACCCATCTCTACTATAAACTGGTTCAGCAATCGAAAACCGATCCACATCTGAAACGAGCAATGGATCTTGAAAACAAACTGATTCGAAACCAACAAGCCATTGACCGAAAAAACGCAGAAATTGAAGTTCTGCAAATCAACAACTCAAAAAACATCGCTCAAAAAAATCTCGAAATCAAAAAACTTCAAGCTGCCATTGAAGAACTGAAGTACGAACAGTACAAAAGTAAAAAAGCAAAAAAAGCACTCTTTGCCGCAAAAGTTGCCGGCGCATCTCTCACCACCATCTCCCTCTATTTTCAAATCAGAAACATCCTCGACGCTTTAAGGCGGGTTGAAATCAAGGAACGGGATCTGATCTCAAGAAAAAACTCCCTCGTCACCGACCAGGCAAAACTTGAACTTCTGGAAGGAAAAGCTGGCGACGCAAAAGCGAACTTCAGAAACACTAAATCAAATCCAGCCACCACCGCCGCTGAAATTGCAAAAGCTGAACGACTCATCCAGGACGCTGAAATCGAACTAGTACAATGGAAAGATGTCGTGAACCGCTCTCAGCAAAAAATCATTGATGCGGAAGAAACTGCACGAATCGACCAACGATCCATCACCCGCCAGCGCATCTCAGTCGGAATCACCGCCATCGGCACTCTGGTGATTGGACTTTTCGGCGACAAGATCATCTTGAAACTGGAAGAATGGCTTGAAAGCGATGACCCTCAAGACCAGGAAGAAAACATGCTTTCATTCATTCGTGAATGGAATAAGATCAAAGTCGAACCCCTTCAAGCATCGATGCTTCCGAGCATGAAAAAGGCAAAACTCACCCCATCTCAAAAGTCGGCTGTTTTCTTCATGACTTCAAGTGAACTTGGCCTGAAAAAGGGTATCGTTGAAAGAGCTCTTGCCCGTTATAAAAGAGAAAACCCGAACGGTTATTCACGACTCAAGCAATCTGCGCAAAAACTTCTCATTTACAACATGCTGGAAAGCTTCGAAAACGCGAATTGGCGAATCGTCTTGGAACAAGATGAAAAACAAAAAGAAAAAAACCGGAAGCTCAACCTGTTCACTGCTGTTCGCGACAACACCAATGTTGTTTTACCAAAACCGATGCCCTACGGATTCGGAACCAAAAACAAGTACAAACCTGATCACTTTTACAGTTTTGGAAAATAGACAAGCTAGTCCATCAACTCCGATAAACACTAAAATTACCGCAATGAAGCGGTGAATTCACCTGTGACAACCACGGCTCATGGCGTTCGATATGATCACGGGTGCGACGGCCCCGTCCCACCACTCTAATCGACTTCCTTGTTGCCAATTTTTTAAGACGATCAATTACACGAATAATTGATTCTAGATCTCCGAAATCATAAATGAAGAACACATCGGCATCAGGTAAGTTCCAACGAGTATGACTGATATCATCTTGTAAAAGCTGAATTGATTTCGCATTAGAAACTGAATGAGATGCATGAAATTGATCATAGACACGATTGCCTTCTTGCACCCTTTCCTTAGAAACTTCATAACCGATGAAGTCTACACCCTCATGAAATACTGCAATCACCAGCCCCATGCGCCCGTAAGCCGCGCCGAGATCGACAATGGTTTGCCCCACCTTCAAATCTAGGATTGAAAGCATCATGCGAATTTCAGGATAGGGCGTTTGTAGCGCCTGTGGCTCCAAACCAGCCCATGGTGTATGAGGATCATTCAGTAGAATTGTTTTTTCGACTTGTTCAATTTCAAGACCAAGTAGTTGATCGAGTTTTCGTGAAAAAATTTTCGCATCAGAATAAGAATATTCAGACAATGCCGGCAACGGAATGTTCTGAATCAGTTCGAAGATCATTGGCGCTGAATTCATTGAGACGCAGTTGATTTGCCTGCGTGATTAACCAGCGCTGCCACTGTTTTTGAAACACCCTCTTCAAGTGAAGTGAATGGACGCGTATAACCCGCATTACGAAGTTTGGTCATGTCGGCTTCGGTGAAGTACTGATAGCGATCACGAATCTCAACCGGAGTATCGATGAATTCAATCTTCGGTTCTTTACCCAACGACTTGAACGTCGCCTTGGCAAGATCGTAAAACGAGCGCGCCTTGCCAGAACCAAGATTATAAATTCCACGCTTCAGTGAGCCCTTAACCGCAAACAACAACACATCAACAAGATCTTCAACATAAATGAAGTCACGTTTTTGCTCGCCATCAGCAATGCCTTCTTTGTGGCTTTTGAATAATTTCAACATGCCTTTGGCACCGATTTGTTCAAACCCCTGGAACACGACTGATGCCATTTTGGTTTTATGGCGCTCGCCGAAACCATAGACATTGAAAAACTTGAATCCACTCCAGATGGGCGGATGATTCCCTTTCTTCTCTTCTTCAAGAGCCCAAAGGTCGAATTGCAATTTTGAATCTCCATACGGATTCAGCGGCTTGAGACTCGACATCTTCGATTCATCATCGACATAGCCGTGCTCGCCAGCTCCATAAGTTGCAGCAGAAGAGGCGTAAACAAATGGAATTTGAAACTGGGTCGCGATGTTCCAAAGCGACTTCGTGTACTCAAGGTTCACTTCGGTAAGATAATCCACACGCATTTCAGTAGTGTCAGTACAAGCACCCAGATGGATGATTCCATCAACTTTGGCAAAGTCGACTTCACTTTTTGATGCGATCAATTCTAGCGGACTGATCAGCGAAACCACATGAGGTGATTTGATCAAGTCAGCATGCTCGGGGCGATCTTCAAAAAACGACAAGGTATCAACAAGGATCACCTTTTCGCCCTCTGCAACCAATCGTTTGGCCGTTTGATAACCGATGAATCCTGCTGCCCCTGTGACGATGATCATGGCTTACGCCCCCGCTAATTGATTAAAACTGCCCGATTTCAAGGCCCGGTGTTGAATTGTTCTTCGCATCGAGAATCGCAACTTCTTGAGCCACTTTTTTCGCCATCTCACGAAGAGTTTTAGCAGATTCCGATTCCGGATTCTTCACCACAATCGGTCTACCCGCGTCTCCACCTTCACGTACTTCCGGTACGAGTGGGTTTTGCGCCAACACCTTGGTGTTGAATTTCTTCGCGAGCAGATCTCCGCCGCCCTGGCCGAAAATATAATATTTTTTACCATCGTCGCCGGTGAAGTGACTCATGTTCTCAACCACGCCCAGCATCGGAACTTTCACTTTATCCCACATGGTGATGGCCTTACGCACATCTTGAAGTGCAATCTCTTGTGGAGTCGTCACAATCACGGTTCCAGTCAATGGCAACATTTGAGCAAGACTCAATTGAACATCGCCTGTTCCAGGAGGAAGATCGAGAACAAGATAGTCGAGTTCACCCCATTCCACACGATTGCAGAATTGGTTCAAAATATTGTGAAGCATCGGTCCGCGCCAGATCACTGGCTGGTCACCTTGAATCAAGAACCCCATCGACATCACTTTCACGCCGTGACTCATCGGCGGAACAAACATCTCGCCTTTTTCAGGATCCATGAATAATTTTGGATTTTCAGTCACACCCATCATGGTCGGAATATTCGGACCATAAATGTCGGCATCAAGAAGACCCACTTTTGCGCCCTCAAGCGCGAGTGATGTTGCGAGGTTCACCGATACGGTACTTTTACCAACACCGCCCTTACCGCTAGAAACTGCGATGATGTGAGCGACGCCAGGGATACCTGAAGTTTTTGTCGTTGCACCAGTGCCGCCCATCGCGCCGACTTTGCGAACTTCGGCATCCATGGTGATTTCATTTGAAGTCACGCCTGCAACAGACATCACTGCAGCAATTACATCATTTTTAATTTTTTCTTTGAGCGGACAAGCCGGAGTGGTCAGCACCACGCGAAGGGTCACCTTGCCGTCATCAAAAACTTTCAAGTCACGGATCATATTCAAAGACACTAAGTCTTTTTGAAGATCAGGATCATTTACAGTACGAAGAGCGTTCAAAACGGCATCAAAATTAGGTTTAGACATATGGCTCGACCATATCATAAAAAAAGCCCCCGGGAAAACTTCCCAAGGGCTTTATAATTTTTAAGTCATTAGTTTTATGCGTCGAGCATAGAAAAGTAGTCAGGTACGCCTACCGCCTACGGCTGTTCAGCGACGATTTCGCGACATGCTTGAGCAATATCGCTAGCCTGAGGTACAGACGCGCTTTCGAGGTTGTCGGCCAAACCGATACCCGGAATAAACGCACCCGCCAGGAGGCGTGGACGCGCATGAAGAGTATAGAAATGCTCTTCAATCGTACGGCGCATGAGGTGTTCACCGAAGTTGGTCACTTCAGTGTCTTCGTTTACGAAGATCACGCGCTTGGTTTTCTGAATCGACGCTGAAATCATTTTCCAGTCGTAAGGCCAGAGCGTACGCATGTCGATGACTTCAACCGAAATACCTTCGTTTTTCAGTTGGTCTGCGACTTCACGAGCGATCAACACATGGCGACCGTAAGTCACCACCGTCACATGCTCACCTTCGCGAACGATCTTACCTTGGCCAATTTCTACGGTATAATCTTGAAGATTTGGCCATTTTGCCTTCCACTTTGAGCGATCGCCGAGTGGAGCATCGATCATTTCCTTCAGCATTTTTTTGCCTTCAGCGGTCAATTCCGGTTCACCTGGAATTTGTTCACCTTCAATAGCATCAACACGAAGAAGCGCTTTCGGCTTCATGTACATCGTTGGGTTTTGATCTTTCAAGCAAGCAAGCATCAAGCCGTATGCATCAAGCGGGTTCGATGGCATCACGATCTTGAAACCAGGAATGTGGGTCATCATCGCATCAAATGAGTGCGAGTGATAAATCGAACCACGGATACCAGCGCCGACCGGAGTCATGATCGTAAATGGACTTGGCCAGTCACCATTGGTTGCCCAAGTGGACATTCCACCAAGTTTCAACAAATCGATGGTGTTGTAGATGTAGTCACAGAACTGAATTTCAGCTACGCAACGAACATTGGCAAAGCCAAGACCGATTGCCGCGCCGACAATTCCACGCTCATCGAGTGGAGAGTTCCAGGTCTTAGTGAGACCTTGAGTACAAGTAAATACCCCACCGAGTGGAGCACCAACGTCTTCACCGAAAATGTGTTCAACGCCTAAGTTCTGTTCGCCATAATGAAGAGCCATTCGAATGGCCTGTGCCATATTTGCCATTACCAGTACCTCCCCTTTTGCCCATAGTAAACGTGATCGTAGATCGTGTCACTACTTGGCATTGGTTCATGTTTTACGCCTTTTGATTGCTCGAGCATGGTCGCAGTGTAATCTTCACGGATTTTATCCATCTGCGCGCGGGTCAAGATTTTCGCTGCTTCAAGGTTTTTCTCGAAAGTCAGGAGTGAATCTTCTTCACCGGATACGAAGTTTGCACCACTTGCAGAAGAGTGACCGTACAAACGGGATACACGTGCTTCCAGCAAGAACGGCTTACGCTCTTCACGAACGTATTTGATCGCCGCTTCAAGTTCGAAGTAACTTTCTTCAACATCGTTACCATTGATCACTTTATTTTTGATGCCGAAAGCATTACCGCGAGCAGCAATGGTGTCACCGGCAAATTGAGAACAGTGCGGAGTTGAAATACCCACACCGTTATTGGTCACGATCATCAGCATTGGCAATGGAAGCGCCGGACGAGATGCCCACACCAGTGCAGAAGCGAAATCGCCTTCAGCAGTTCCAGAGTCACCACCATTTACGATGGTAATGCCTTTACAGCCTTCTTTGGTTTGACCAATCGCTGTACCGATCGCAGTTAAATATTGGGTTTCAATCGTTGAAGAAACCGGAACCACGTTCCAATCGCGTTTTGAATAGTGATTTGCAAAGTTACGCCCACCGGAATACGGATCGGTCGCCACGTTCTTCATCTGTCTCATCGAATCAATTGGTTCCGCACCCATGCAAAGCATGATTGGAGATGAACGATAATGAAGATGAAGGAAGTCGTGATCGAGCCCCATTCCCTTGCTCACTTGCATTCCGAGTGGAACGCTGAACGCTTCTTCTCCTGGACCACCGATCCAGAAGTAACCGTCATTTTGCTTGTACATACGAATCAAACGCTCTTCAAGAACGCGTGATTTGACCATGAGGTCATGAATTTGGATGAGCTTCTTGGGCTCCAATTTGAATTTCATAGGTCGTTAGAATACCTGATTTGTCTGCTTTTCTCAATTCGTTTTGTGAGTAATAGCAATATTTTGCGCTATCGATCGGTCAATGAATTCACTTCAAAAAACAACAAAGCCTCGAAACTATTGATTTCGAGGCTTTGTCCAGATTTTGAAATTCAACTCAATGAGTTAAGCAATTAATCTTGAATTACGTTCTCACGAGCAAACTGAAGTTTGCTCGTGTCGAATTGTTTTTCTTTCAATTGTTCTAGAATGGATTCGTAAGTCGCGCGCTTCATGGAAGGGCTACGGCTCAAGATCCAAAGGTATTCACGATTAGGTTCACTCACCACTGCGTATTCGTAGTTTGGTTCAAGAATGATGACCCAGTATTTACCTGCACCAATACCGCTCCAGCGAAGCCATTTCGGAAGAAAAGTCACACTCAGCTTTGCATTTGTTTTTTTATCTTTAACTGTTGCAACGCCGAGAATGTCTTTCAATTGGTCGTTTTTGTAGAGTTTACAGGTGTTATGAACTTCGATTTGTCCGTTTGGAAGTTTGGAGTACTCAGCGGTAGCTTCTTTGCATTTTCTTTGAAACCAGTTTGGAAATTTTGCCAACTCATACCACTTACCCAGATAACGATCGAGTTCAACAGACTCAACGGACTGAAGCGGCTTCAAGCTGCCTTTTGCTACTTCCGGGGCAACTTGGGCTTCAGCGCAATTTGCAGTCAACAACATCAATGGAATTAAAAATAGTTTCATCATGAAAACAGTAGTTAACCTTTTGTCTAACATTAATCAAGCAAAATTCATGGACAAAACTTTGATAATCCTTCATTCTATCTTTAATCATGCAAGTATTTAATTTAAAGTCAGTTCTTCGACTTACCGGCCTCAACCCCGATACGATTCGGGCCTGGGAAAAACGTTACGTAGCGGTAAAACCAAGTCGAACCAGTACTGGGCGACGAATGTACACCGAGCAAGAAGTAAACCGTTTGAAGCTCCTTGCTGAGCTGACTTCTAATGGACACTCGATTGGTAGCGTTGCAAAACTTACAGACGAACAATTACTTTCACTTCTTGCCACAGTCCAATCTGGAACCCCCTTCAACAAATCAAAACAACTGAACCCACAAATTCCGATCATCACGGAAGACCTGATTCGAGCGGTAGAAAACTTCGACCTGTCTTTGGTTGAAGTTCATTTGGCCCGCGCCAATTACACCATGAGCCCTCGAGACCTGATGCTGCACCTCATTCCTCAATTGATGTACAAAGTCGGCAACAAAGTGATTGAAGGCTCGTTCGGCATTGCTCAAGAACATGCACTTACCGAGCTGATCAAAAGACACGTTCGTCGCATTTACGATCAACTTGAACCGGTTGACGGCGTTTTTCAAAAAGACAAGATCTTGCTTTTTGCCACACCAGAAAATCATCTGCATGAGTTCGGCATCTGGATGTCAGCAGTGCTTTGCCGCTTCCAAGGCTTCAAAACGATCATTCTTGGGCCAAACCTTCCGGCTGATTCACTCATCACAACAGCAAAACAAATCAAACCGCACGCGATTGTTCTCGGCTTTTCACCCGTTTCACAAGCAGAACTCAAGAATAAACCGATAAACTACTTAAGAGAAATTCACTTGGGAATCGACCCATCCATTCTTTTCTGGCTGGGCGGAGGAATTCCGAAATTCGGTTCAACCGATTTCTCCAGAGAAATCTGGAAATTCGATTCACTTGAAGAGCTCGATAAAAAAATTGAATCTAAGTATCCAAAGCCGTAGGGTCTTCTGCTGATTGCGTCAGCCTCAATAATTTAGCCACCCATTGTTTTTCAAACTGTGTTCGACTCACGTTCATCAAGGTGCGCACGCCACCTTCGTTGAATTCCTTCTTCAATGCAGGTGATAGAATCGACTCAAGACCTTCTCTTTTATTTGAAAAAGCAGAAACCATACCGCATAAAGCACGCGCATAACCTTGAGAAGTATAGATCGACTTCGGATTGAGTCGCTTCCAACCCAAGATCAGCGCCTCGGCCACATCTCGTAAATCACCCTCATTCAGCAGGGCATCTTCGCCTTGTGTTTTTTTCACCACAGCTGCACCCCAATCATCGAGAAACGGGCCGAAGTTCAAGAGCAATTGACCGGACTTGCGAAGTCCTTTTGGTTCTCGCAACGGAAAGTGACGGTGATTTTCATTCGCGAGCATTTCTTTATAGATCTTACCCGCCAGTAAAAATTCTTCGCGCGGGTTTCTGGCATCTTCATGACCACAGCGATAGACCCGACGCTTCAACACATCGATTTCACCAATTTCCCATGCATCAAACATGCGATCAAGATCACCTAGATTGTGAGCAACTGCTGCGATCGCATCGAAATAAAAACGAGCATTGGCGATATTCGGGGTTTCGATAAACTGCTCACGCAATTCTTTCAGCACTTGCTCATGCTCTTTTACCAACGATTCAATTGCAGCACGAATTTCAGGCACAAACGCATGAACTTTTTTAACCGCAGTACCGTAGGCACCCATGGCAATACTGAACCACTCACCCTGGTGACCACTGATTTTGAGGCCTGATCCGGTAACGAGCCAACGTCTGGAAACCAGAGAGTCATCCCAAGTGGCGAACTCTTTCGCCAGATTCCACATAGGCTCGAACTCTTCAGGCGTGCTGATTTTAGCCCAAAGCTTGAGGCGAATGGCCAAATCAACATCAGTCGGAACATAAGTTGCTACCGTGGCAAAATGAGCCGCCACACACAATTCAAAATATTCGAACGAACTCAACTGATCGTTCGGGTTCGAGAGAATTTCGATGTAACGGGTTTTTGAACTCGGTGATTCTTTAAAAATAAAAGGCGCTGTATTCTTTACAAGCTCGCGAAGAGTGCGAACCTGAATTCCTTTTGACACCTGATCATTTGCTTTGTCTCTAGACATTAAAGTTCCGCCCAATTCTTGCCAGTAGCGAGATTCACCCTCAGAGGCACTTTCATCTGATATGCACCCGACATGGCGCTCTCAACCAGTGACTTCATCTCTTCAACTTCATTTTCAGGGCATTCAAAAATCAATTCGTCGTGAACCTGTAAAAGCATCTTCGATGCCAATTTCTTTTCACGCAAAACCCGATCGAGTTTGACCATAGCGGTCTTGATCAAATCAGATGCGGTGCCCTGTATCGGCGAAT
>CALPVV020000035.1 GCA_943327105.2 Nitrosovibrio sp. Nv4 | reverse complement strand
TCACTACTCTTTCATGATCATGGGCCATAACAGAATTCCGATTCAAAAGTGGTTTCGCGATCAAGCACAAGAATCAACAGCCCACACCGTGGCAGTAGGTGAATGGATCACTTCATTCGGCGGTCACCCGCCAATGGTTTCTGCAAAAGTTGAAGAATCAAACAAGCACGGTGTTGATCAAATCTTGAAAGAAAGCCTCAACTTCGAGAAAGACACCCTCGATCTTTATAAAGAACTCGCTAAGGTTGCCGTAGAGTGTGACGACATGGCACTTGAAGAGTTTGCACGCGGCCAGGTATTGGCTGAAACTAACCACATTCAAGAAGTACAAAAAATGTTGATCAAGCCTTAAGCGCTTGTAGATTTTCTGAAAGTTTGCCCGCCAAACGGGTAATCGAACCGGCACCCAGCGTGAGAATCAAGTCTCCCTGGGTGCTGTTTTTTTTCACCCACTCTTCAGCATCTTCAAGTGAATGCACTTCAAACACCTGAAGGGCGCTTCCTGAGCCTTGAATCTGTTGAACGAGCGCAGCGCTCGAAACACCTTCCATCGGTTCTTCACCTGCCGAATAAATCGGCAACATCAAGAGCACATCGGTATCCTGAAAACAGGTTAAAAATTCATTCCAGCACAATTGGGTGCGCGTATAACGATGCGGCTGAAACACAGTCACAATACGCGAATGACCGGTTTGTCTTGCTGTTGATAAAACGGCGCGCACTTCGGTCGGATGATGACCATAATCATCAATCACGCGAATATTCTTCTCACGATCATAAAAGCGTTCGTCAAAACGGCGGCGTACATGACGAAACCCTTGAAGCGCTTCTTTTGCCGATTCAAATGAAGCCCCAAGGCTCATCGAAACACCAATTGCAGCCATGGCATTAAGCACATTGTGTTTACCAAGAACTTTAAGCTCAACCATTCCTAAAAAACGGTGCTTGTCTTGGCGGCCTTCTCGTTTCCACACTTCGAATGACTGCATTCCGCGCGCATGAACCATCAGGTTCGTCGAATAAAGATCATTAGTGCGGGCAAAGCCATAGGTGAAATAAGGCTTGGTAATGAAAGGTAGCACTGCCTGAATCCCTTCATCATCACCGCAAAGCCAGTTACAACCATAGAATGGAATTTTTTTAGCAAACTTGATGAACGCTTCATCGAGATTTGCGCGCGTGCCGTAATGTTCCATGTGATCAAGATCAATATTCGTGATCACCGTATGAGTTGCTGGTAAAAGCTGAAACGAGCCATCGCTTTCATCTGCTTCAACGACTACAAAATCACTGGCTCCGACTTTAGCATTGCTCCCGATACTTTCAACCTTACCGCCGACGACCACTGTCGGGTCCATGCCGGCCTTGATCAAGATCTGGGCACACATTGAGGTTGTCGTGGTTTTACCGTGAGTGCCGGCAATGGCGACTCCGGTTTTACCGCGCATGATTTCAGCCAACATTTCAGCGCGAGGAATCACCGGAATACCGCGAGATTTCGCTTCGACCACTTCAGGGTTATCGGCTTTCACCGCAGAACTGACCACGACGACATCAGCATCTTTTACGTTTTCACGCGCATGCTTTTGTTCAAATCTCGCACCCATTTGAACCAGTCGCTCGGTGATTTCATTTGAATTCAGATCAGAACCGGAAACTTCATGACCCTGGGTCAAAAATACTTCGGCAATACCGCTCATGCCGATTCCACCCAAGCCCACAAAATGCAATTTGAATTTACGCACGAACCAGTCCCTTCACGATCAGTTCGGCAGAATCGCCCCGATAAAACGGACGCACTTTTTCTTCAATTGAATGAATGCGCTGATGATCGTTTTTCAACGAAAGGATCTTTTCAGCAAATTGCGAACCCGTCAATGACCCTTGTGGAACCACGATTGCAGCCCCGATTTTCTCGAAAATACGGGCATTTTTCTCTTGATGGTTGTCAGCGGCCGTCGGCAAAGGAATGAAAATCGCTGCACGCCCCACCGACGCCAACTCACTCAAGGTCGAGGCACCGGCACGGCAAATGACCAGACTTGATTTTTCATAGCAAGAAGCCATGTCATCAATGAACTTTTCAACTCTGACGCCGGTGATGCCTTCACGCTCGTATGCCGACTTCACTCTTTCATAGTCATTCACACCCGTCTGATGGATGAACTCGACGTTTTCTTTTTTCAAAAACGGAAGGGCGTCCATGATCATCGTGTTGATACCAAGAGCACCTTGGCTGCCACCGAAAATGAACAGGGTAAATGGTTCATCTTTTGATGGTGGCAATTTTTTCAAGTGTGAACGAATCGGGTTACCGGTAATGACTACTTTCGAACGGGTGAATGTTGATGCTCCGTCTTCAAACGCGCAAAACACCTGATGCACCCACTTGCCAAGCATGCGGTTTGTGAAACCGGCAACCGAGTTTTGTTCTAAAATTGCTGTCTTGATTCCAAATAGTGGCGCAAGAAATCTAGCTAACATTACTACCGGGCCAGAAGCATACCCGCCGACACCAATCACCGCATTCGGACGAAACTTGATTAAAACCCAAAGTGCTTTCAAAAAGCTGAATGGCAATTTGAACATCGTCAGCAAGCGGGTTTTCAACGAAACTCGGTTCAGTGCACCGATCTTCAGTTTAACAAGAGGGTAACCATGCTTTGGCACCAGTCTTGATTCGAGTCCCTGCTCGGAGCCCACGAACATGATTTTTGAATTTGGAAACTCCTGGCGCCACTCATCGGCAATGGCAATACCAGCTAATACGTGACCACCGGTTCCGCCACCGGCAACCAATAATTTTTTAGGCTTTTTTTGATCAGACATAATGATTACCGAAATCAGAAGCGTGATTCGCTTTTGAAATACTGTAAAGAATACCCACAGCAAACAAATTCAAAGTCAACGCTGAACCGCCGTAACTGATGAACGGCAAGGTCAAACCCTTGGTTGGCAACAACCCCATCACCACGCCCATGTTGATGAATGCCTGAAGACCGAGAATCAGGGTGATTCCGCAACCGAGATAAAACCCGAATCGGTCTTGGCGCTGTTGAAGCGAATTCCATGAAATCTTGAGCCCGCGGTAGATGAAGAAAATGTAAGCGACAATCACTGCTGCCACACCGACAAAACCAAGTTCTTCACCGATCACTGCAAAAATGAAATCGTTGTGTGCTTCAGGCAAAAAGAAAAGTTTCTCTTTACCGTTTCCAAGACCTTGCCCAAGCAGACTACCGTTATGAAGACCGAGCATCGACTGAATCACCTGAAAGCCTTTACCCGCAGGGTCACGCCATGGGTCGACGAACGTCATCACGCGAGCCATTCGATAAGGTGAAGTCACAATCAACAAGGTTGCTGCAGCAGCACCGCCGAATAAACCACCAAACAAGAACAGTGGGCGAACACCAGCAATGAACATCAACACAAAAGTGGTTCCGGCCAAAAGCGCCGTAGAGCCGAAATCGGGCTGAATCAAAAGCAAAGCCATTACCGGCAACAACAAGACGATCGGAGCAATCACGCCGCGCTTGAAGTTGAGAAGATCTTTTTGGTGACGAACCAATTGGCGGGCAACGAATGTCACACCGATCATCTTGGCAAGTTCAGCCGGCTGAAAACGGAAGAATCCGAAGTTGATCCAGCGTTGAGCACCGCCAACACGGGCCCCTACTCCGGGAATCAAAACGAGCAACAGCATCACGATCACTGAAACAATGGCAACGGGTGCCCATTGATACCATTTCTGATGAGGAATGCGCGAAGACATCCACATTGCACCAAAACCCATGCATGCATAGATGAACTGTTTACGAATGAAGGCAAAACCATCACCCGTGCGCTCTTCCGAGAAAATGAATGAGGCGCTGTAAACCATGAGAAGCCCGAAGAGCACCATGGCCAGCACCGTGAACAATAGGAACCGATCTCCGCTAGCACGGTTGGCTGCAGTTAGAATTCCCGAATAGTACTTCTTAAAGCTGGTTAACCAATTTTTTGAAATAGTCGCCTCGTTCCTCAAAGTCACGGAACATGTCCTGGCTGGAACATCCCGGTGACAATAAGATTACATCACCATTTCTAGATTTTTGGAAGCTCATCAATACAGCTTCTTCAAAGGTTCCGACGAGATAAGTCTCGGTGAAGTCACCCAGTGCACGGTTGATCTTCTCTTTTGCTTCGCCCACCAAGATCAAGAGCTTCACTCGACCCTGAACGTATGGAACGAGCGGGGCAAAGTCCATGTTCTTGTCTTTACCGCCCGCAATCATGATGATCGCAGAACGCTTGAACGAACTTAATGAAGCTTGAACGCTCTGAATATTGGTCGCTTTTGAATCGTTGAAGAAGAAAACGCCGTCTTTTTTACGCACGAACTCAAGGCGATGAGGAAGCCCCTTGAATTGGGTGATACAAGCCTGAACACCAGCCTGAGAAACACCCATCACGCGAGCAGCGCAGATGGCAGCCATGAGGTTTTGCTTATTGTGCTCACCAAAGATTTTGATGTCTTTCAGTGGGTAAACTTCTTCTTTGCCGGTAACTTTTGCAATAATTGCGTTTTGTTCAGCGTCAAAATAAGCACCGAAGAATTTTTCAGCGAAGTCTCCGCCCACGGTCATCGGGTTCTTCATCGTGAACCAGATCAACTTGCCCACGTTTTCATTCGCGAAGCCTTGAAGAACCGGGTCATCGTAGTTCAAAATCACCCATGAATTGCGGTCGCAAACCTTGAGGAGTCGTTTCTTTGCAGCGATGTAATTTTCCATCGTTCCGTAACGGTCAAGGTGGTCTTGGTCGATATTGGTAAAGATCGCCACAGCCGGCACCATTTTGTCGGTGAGCTCAAGCTGATAGCTTGAAAGTTCAGCCACTGCCACTTGACCGGTTTGACCTTCGTTGATGTATTCAATGAGTGGTGTACCTAAATTACCGCCGATAAACGCTTTTTTGCTATCGTGCTTGTACATTTCGCCAATCATAGTGGTGAGCGTTGATTTACCGTTGGTACCGGTGATGGCAATCAATGGCTGTTCAAGTTCTGATACCGCGAGCTCAATTTCGCTGGTGATCGGTGTACCTTTGGCTTTCGCCATTTGAAGCAACTGGTGGTTTTGAACATTAACGCCCGGGCTAACCACGATGAGTTCAGCACCTTGAAAAGAACGTTCAGTGTGACCGCCGAGTTCGAACTCGACCTTGAGGTCACCAAGAACCTTCAACGATTCTGACAACTCGGTACGTTGGCGGGTATCGGTGATCATCACGCGAGCACCTTGCTTCACCAGATACTTCGTGACTGAAACGCCTGAAGTACCAAAACCCACTACCAATACTTTTTTACCTTTGAATTTACTCATACAACTCTCCTAAATAATGACTAACGAAGTTTTAGCGTCGCCAAAGTGGCAAGCGCCAGCAAAATTGAAATAATCCAGAAACGAACGATGACTTTGGGTTCAGGCCACCCCTTCAATTCGAAGTGGTGATGAATCGGCGCCATTTTGAAAACGCGCTTACCGGTCATTTTGAATGATACGACTTGAATCATTACGCTGAGCGCTTCCACCACGAACACACCACCGCAAAGAACCAGAAGGAATTCGTTTTTAGTGATTACCGCACACACACCGAGTGCGGCACCCAATGCGAGCGCACCGACATCACCCATGAACACTTCGGCAGGGTAAGCGTTAAACCATAAAAACCCTAAGCATGCAGCGCCCGTGCTGGCCAAGAAAATGGAAAGTTCACCTGCACCTGAAACGAATGGAATTTGAAGATATTCAGCGATCACGAAGTTACCCGCGCAATACGCAAGAATGGCATAAGTGAGCGAAGTGGTGATCGTCGGCCCCACCGCCAAACCATCGAGACCATCGGTGAGGTTCACGGCATTGGAAGAACCCACGATAACCAGAGTTGCAAACGGAATGAAGAACCAACCCAGGTTGATCGACAGGTCTTTAAAGAATGGAAACTTGAGCAGTGGTGGAGCATCACGGAACACATAAAGAATCGATGCTGCAATCACGGCAACCAAGGTTTGAGAAATGATTTTCTGACGAGCGGTCAGCCCTTTTGAGTTCTTCTTGATGACTTTCAGGTAGTCATCCATCCAACCAATGAGACCAAAGCCCAGCGTGGTGATGATGGCAACCCACACATAATGATTGGTGAGTTCAGCCCAAAGAAGAGTTGAAATCGCGATGGAAGAAAGAATCAAACCTCCACCCATGGTCGGTGTACCTTTTTTAGAAAGGTGCGACTGTGGGCCGAGTTCGCGAATGCTTTGACCGATTTGTTTATCTTTCAACCAACGAATGTATTTACCGCCAAACGCAAGGCAAAGAAGAATTGCGGTCGCGGTTGCACCAAACGTTCTGAAGGTGATGTATTTGAATACGTTAAAAGCCCCAAAGGAATCACGTAGCGGGTATAATAAATGATAGAGCATTTACTGAATCTAGCGATTTTTGGGGTACGAAGTCAAGAAGGTAGCGATAAACCCATGAAATGAAACAGCTTTACCCAAAAACAAAAACCCCCAGGGATCGCTCCCCAGGGGTCATTGATTCTTATCTTTTTAGATCAGATTAGAAATTGTAAGTCAAACCGATACGGCTGATCATGTCTGAACCGAAACCGAAGTCATCAGCTGTCGCACCTGCACCACCGTTTGCAACGAGGCCGTCGATGGTAACATCACCGAAAGTCATGCCCAAGCCTGCACCAAAAAAGGTTTGGCCAGCAGTAGTAGTTGCACCTGCACCGTTAAGAGTTTGGCCAAACAAACCGTGGGTCAAAGAACCACGAATTGCCAACCAGCTGAGTGCTTGAGTTTCAGCACCAAGTACAACTGGTACAGAGTATGATTGAGAAGTAGTTGCACCTGCAGTTTTAGCAGTTGCGTAGCCAGCTTCGAGGCGGGTGAACATGTGAGTAGACTTAGTCATCTCTTTGTTCCAACCAAGACCTGCACCGAAAGAAGTGCTGCCAACTTCAACAGTTGCCACTTCGTTGGTAGAAGTCGCGAACTTACCGAATACTGTCATGTCGCCCATGCCGTAAGTTGCGCCTGCATCGATTTTAGTCTTGCCTTTAAGTGCATCAACACCTGCAACGGTGATTTTGCTAGAAAGACCGATAGTTCCGAATACAGCGAGATTGTCTTTTTCAACACCGATACGAGTGCCGAGGTAAGAAGAAGTACCAGCAGCTTGTTTGTTACCAGCTGTGGTCAAACCAATACCCCAATTTACAGCGCCTTCGCCTGCAAATTGAACTTCAACCGCATTTTGAGGAGAAAGTCCGCCAGCAGCTGCAGCAGCAGCCATGGTGTCAGAGTAGTTGTTCAGGTATACCGCGTAAGTGAAATCACCAAATGTATTGGTGAAACCACCCTGTGCAGATGAAAGTGCAGATGAATCAGCAGTAGAGGTATTAGAGATCGTGTTACCTAGCTCGATCATGAGCTTTTTCTTGTGCTTCACGATAGAAGCTGGGTTCAAGAACATGTTACGGCTGTCGTTGATGTAGTAAGATCCGTTTTTGCCTTCCCCGAGAGACTCGAGGCGTGCGCGAGATGCGAATGCTGGAGATGCTACGATCACCAAGCTAAGTACTGTTAAAAGGTTCTTCATGTTGAGAACACTCCTTGTGTTTTGTTGTGGTTGCAGTAAACCCACCATGGGATCACCGCTACTTCATGTATCAATATGTTTAGCTTACGGTAGCTAATATGAATGTCAATTTTCATGACAACCACAGGTGACCACCTGAACCCGAAACGGCTTTTTTTACATTTTTATCGTTTTAACATTTATTTATAAATGTCTGAAATTCAGGGGTTTTTAAACAACTCTTGTTTGCCCTGAAAACATCACCGTCAAGTTACACAACGCGTTTACATGGCGAGTAAAACAATTTTGCCCATCACTTATATTCGATTTGAGAAAACAAAAAGCCCCGCAACTTTTCAGCTGCAGGGCTTTTTTTATTTTTTATGATTTCTATTAATTTTCGCGATTATTGCGCTAATTCAGCCATAAACGAAAGACCAAGCTTCGCAAAGTGCATGGTGTGATTGAAATCAAGCTTGTTGATCACATCACGTGGCGTGTGAATGTCTTTATTGTCTGAAGACATGGTTGCTTCAAACGGCATCACCGCCATGTAGCCTGCTTTGTTCCAGGATGCGTGATCTGAACATGCGTAACCACACTTGTCGTTGCTCCATTTTGCTTTCACATATACATCCAGAAGCTTTTGTGAAAACTGAGTCAATTCAGGGCTCGTGAAATCAGTCATGAATACAATCTGATCACCCGCGCCTGGAAAACCAGTCATGTCGAATTGAACTACACCGACCACTGCTTTGCCTTCTGATTTGAATTTATTGGCGATCTCTTGACTGCCAAGCAAACCCACTTCTTCAGCCGCATAAGTCATGAACATGAGCGTACGGTTTGGTTTGAAGTTCGTATCCACCAAAACGCGGAACACTTCAAGAATGGTAGCAACACCGGTTGCATTATCATCAGCGCCCGGCGCATTCATCGACGGCATTCCGAACGACATTTGGTTGATTGAGTCTTCATGGCCACCGATGACCACGATTTCATTGGCCTTCGGGCCAGTACCCTTCATGGTCACCATGACTGAAGGTTGCATCCATTTAGAGTGAGCGAACATCTCTACGGTGATGTCATTTCTGTTTTTTGCGATGGAACGGAACTGATCAGCAATGAATTTCGCCGACTGAACACCGGTCTCAGACTTGTAAAAACGGTTACGGAAAGCAGAAAGATCAGTCACGGTCTTGAACATGCGCTGAGATTCAAGCACGGTAAGCGCCTGACTCAAATAGGCCTGTTGCACCATCGGGCGATCACCCAATGCCAAACGGAATGATTCAACCTGAACCAACGGTTCACGACTCACTTCTTTTTGATCAGTGAGGTCAAAGAAACCACCGCAACGACCATTTTGATGGGCAAACTCACCCAATTCGAGTGCTTGGCTGAGTGGCATCCATTGTGGCTTTCCGTTACCGGTATCAATGAGACGTTTTTCAGCGAGTTCTTGTTTGCTGAAAAATTCCTGAAAATTTGCGTGTTGATGCGCATATGCGCTGATCGACGCGAACGATACGACTGCAGATAAAACGATCCTTGTTACTTGCATAATTCCCCCTTAGGAACATACGTGTTCCTGAAGCGTCAATTTTATGGGGGTGATGGAAACAATTGCAAGTTAAATACCCGCAAGACCCGAAGCGACCGCAGTAAAAGCTTCGCCCTCACTGATCTTGGCCGTTGGAAACAACTCACGAAGCCTAGCCTGAATGGCCGGGACCTTTGATGTACCGCCCGTGAACTGAAGCACTTCGACACTCGACGCATCACAATTGGCAAGTTGAAGCGTATGCAAGGCCGCTTGGGCGATTTTTTCGACCGAAGGCTCTATCATTTGGTTGTATGGCTTGGCACCCACCCCAAATGAAATCGCCACCGGATACGAACGAAATGAAAACTCGGCCTCGGGTTCACTGGAAAGCGCAACCTTCAGACGCTCTACTTCTTGGTGCAGCTTGTAACCGATATTTTCTTCGACGAGCGAAATCAGATTTTCAAGGCCCACGCGATGCTTCTCATTCACGATTTCATTCCGCAGCGACAAGATGAAGTTCCAGGTCGACTTCTCTTTTAAAAATGCGTGTTGATGCCATTTCGGAAGATTTTTAACAATCGCCGTTGGCAACTCAAGCACATTGGCTGCAAGCGGGCGCGTGTATTTGATGTTCGCACCAAAGTGCTCATTCAATCTGTTTTTGAAAAAATCTGAATCTAGTGAGTCACCCGCCACCGGCACCCCGTGAACGGCAAGGGTCTCGACCGCACCCGATTTTTTCGCGCGATAAAGAGTGAAATCAGAAGTACCGCCGCCGAGGTCACAAACAAAAACCAACGCGTTTTCCTGATGGCTCGACATCGACGATTGGGCTGCCGCAGTTGGCTCATCAACCAAGGTGATATTCTCAAATCCGGCGAGTTCGAGGGCTTTTAAAAAACGAGTCACGGCAAGAGCTTCCCGTTCATCATCAAGCGAATAACGGGCTGGCTTACCCATTCGAATCGGTATTCCACTGATTGAACCGATTTGCGATTCGATTCGTTTTTTCAATTCACTTAAAAAACGGGCAACCAGTGCTTCAACGCCAAGGCGAATTCCAAACACACTAGTGCCGCTAAATTCCGGGTTGGGCAGAAGCTTCTTGATCGACTGAAAGAAGCGACCTTCCATGCCGCGATCAAAATATTCATCAATCGCATTTTTACCGAAGTAAGATTCCTTACGGTTAGGAAGATAGATCAAAGTGCGAATTAATTGTGGCTGTGTCGCTAGCGGGTCAATATCAAGCACGCGCACCTTACCACCCTCATTAATGGCAACGCAGGTGTTGGTGGTTCCGAAGTCGATTCCGATACAAGAAACAGTCATGCGATTGATGTTAACAAGCCGATTCGGGTTTTGTCAGTTTAAATGCAAAGATGCCAACATGAATGAGGGGACCAATTGTTACAAATATTCTTTGAATTATATCTGAACACCTATACAAATCTCATGTCAACCGGATCATGGCCGAGCTGATGCAGATGCTCCTCAATTTTCCTACGAACACCCTCATGCAAATCACACCTGATTGGATTAAATTTTCTTCCATACTCAACAGTGAAATATTCATAGCCCCCATCATCGGTCTGCAATAAAAAAATGGATGAAGTATCATGAATATCGCCCCTATACTGGTCGTTGATGAACTTTTCAAAAAGCTCATACTTTTCGATATGACTCATCACAATTCCAACCAAAAGGTCTTTAGGAACTTTTCGACGATATTTTTTTAAAAAAACTGAATATTCTACGAGATTCATATCATTTAAAAACACATTAAGATCGAACATTAAAAACTCCCTTCGTTTGTTTTCCAGGATACATAAACTTTTTCAATAAATACTTGATTGCCACCGCCCAAAATTTGGCCACCCTTGACGGCCATTGGACCGACAACACCCTCATACATCACTGTACCCTTTGGAACAGTGATCTCGACCCAATTAGAAATAACATTATTGGAAGGATCAAGAGCAAGGTCAACAACGACCTGCATTGGCCCCTCTGGTTTGTTTCGACTCCAAAACCTTCCCATGTCTTGGGCGGAGCCCCCGTAAACACGATAAAGCTTTACGTCATCTGTTAGGGTGACAACTTTACGATACGCACCACTTCTGTACGTTTCAGAAACCTTTATGCCCCCGACCAAAATCTTACTTAGAGGCCCTTCATGAGTAATCGAGTTGAACTCTTCAACAGTTTCAATCGATTTTGCAATTTTGTCACTGTGCTTGATAACTTGCTCAGCCTCTTGCGTAAGAACCTTTGCAGCACGACACTCTTTCATGAAATTTCGAAACAATGCGCCCTGACCAATGGTCAAACCGACAGCGGTGAAAATCATTTCATCGCGGGTCAACTTAGCACCAGTAAAAAAGTCATGACCAGAGATCAAGCTATAAATATCAAACATGAACCCAATCGGGGTAAAACCAAACCCAATGCTCGCCGCTTCTGACGCAATTCTTTTGAATCTCTCAGTCATTTTGAATTTGAAAGATCCTGCCTTATGACGATTTACTCCCGTCACACTCTTGAAACCGATCTTATTTTGAATTGCAAATTTTGAAAGTGAACCGGCAAAGTCATAAGATTCTTTTGCCGTCATTTGGCCTGAAAATTTTTGAGCTGATAGGTAATTTTCAAATCGGGAAAGCTGGTAATTGACTTTCTTTTCTTTGTAATTACGACCAACCTGCGATTCGATAGAATCTCGCCCATTAATTGCATCTTGAACAATGATTGAGTCGAGCGAATGTTGACCACCAAATGAAAATTCAGCACCTTTTACAAACGGCTCAAAGTCATCTAATTTGGTACCTGAATTCAAATTCAAAGCTGAATGAAGCTCGCTGGTAGCCATTGCAAATAACTGAGAACCATCAATGCGTGGGAGTAAATCAATCTTTGAATACATCGGTTCAGAGTTTTTCAAAAATTCAACAGACTCATTTAACTCTGCCTTGATTTGATTATGAACAGACTTTGAAGCACGAACAGAGGTTTCAACCACTTTTTGATAAGCATCACGTGCACTTTTTAAATCTTCATTGGCGGTTTTCAGCTTCTCAAATTCAGCCTTAAAATTATGATGAACATCTGGCTGAGCATTATCGAGCAAATCTTTAACTTGCTCTGGTGTAGAAGATAAGCGCTCGTGCTCACGAGTGGGTTCGTTAAAACGATCACGAACATAAAAATCAACTTTTTGAACAATTTCAACTTGGTTCTCGACACTTACATTTTCAGCAACTTTGCCTTCTGAGATGCGTAGAATACCTTTGTCAACATTAGACCCACCTTTTACTTCAAAACCATTTGCAGCTTTTGCGGCTGGTACGGATTTTTCAGAAAAACTCTTCTGATCAAAGTCGTCTTCCACTGTAAAATCGATCACTAACTTTCCATTTTCATAGGTATCACAACTTCCAACTGATAATTTTAGCTCAAAGTCTGAATTACTGTCAGAAAAATCTTTAAAGGCTGGGTCGTTTTCAACATCTGATTCTGAAATAAAACCTTTTTCTTTGGCGATATCGACAATATCCCGAGGCTCATTTAGTGCTTCAAGTAAAACAGAAGCAATCACCCGGTTCGGCACCAACAATGCAGCAGTTTTATACTTTAGACTCTTCACCTGATTTCGAAGCGAAGCTTCAGTATCTACCGACACCTTCAGAGTGCCATCAAGAATAGTGCGAGAGTATTCAGTCATCAATTTATCAGTGAAGAAAACAGGTATCACTGATCTGAACCAAACGATTGCACTCAAGGCATCTTCAGCTTTTTCACGATTACCTTCGATAATCGCCATACGCACCTTATTGTTCAGGTTGAAAAAGATCGACGATAACCGCGATACCAGTTGATCAAGCTTTGCACCCTGAACAACCTCAAAACGGATTCTTGCTTGATCAGATAGAAAGATTTCAACCTGACGCTGTGACCACTTCTTGAGAGCTAAATCTAAATTAGACTTACGACTTTGAAGTAATTGGCCAAATTTTGAAGCATTTTTTCGAATCAAGTCCTGATTGCGCTGGTGCTCACCACAAAGCCAATCGGCCTCACGACACAATTCAGCCGAATGTTGAACCAAGTAATTAATTTTATCTTTCACCACATCGTATTCGCTAAATGAATGTGACAAATGAACGCTCTCGTTAATGAGATTCCGATATATATCAAGCTCTGCATTACCAGTTCTTGAAACCTTGAAGCGATCAACGCCGACCAGCTTCAATTGGTACGCTACGGAATACCAGGTAATCAAAAAATCTTTATTCTTTTTTGAAACAAAATCAGCCTTTTGAAGTAGGGCTTTTTTGTTTTCGTTCAGAAGGTTGATTTCGTTATCATATACACCGGCGAAACTTGTGTTTGTTTGAAAGAATGCTGCCGCCAATATCAAAATTAAAGATGTTATTTTTTTCATAAAAACCTCATCGATAGTCACGTGAATCTGTAAAATAACAGTGTTTTTTACGGCACCCGTCATCATTCAAAAACGCGATATTGCCATTAAGTTTGTTTTCATGGTCTTCAATCATTCGCGGTAATTGATTACGATAAAAATCTTCGTTGTATTTGCAACTTCTTTCATGCTCAGGCAATTGGCCAGAATAGCTGTAAATTTTACTCTCATAGGATAAAATCGACTGCTCTGTTGCGGAAATCTCTCTTTCTAATCGATCTAAATTTTGCTTATATAAAGTAAAAAGGCTGTTTGCATTTACTGAAGCCAAAGTAACCAAGCCAGTAAGGCTCAACTCTGTCAGCTCATCTTTATTCAATGCATATTCGATTGATTTTTTTGATAGCTCGCTTAACTTGCTGTCAGACTTATTGATCTCGCCCAATAAACGATTGTGAAGACTTGTCGTTGCACCACTTTTTAAATTCATGACACTGGAAATTTCGTCGATCATTCCAATTGTTAAATCAATTGCTAACCTTTCGTTTTGATTAGATATAGATGATTTTCTCATGGTGAGGTTATTACGATATTTTTTAATTTCAGCATTAAAACCATCGTTCATCACATCACCCTTTAATGCTTGGATCATCTCCCTGATATAGCTGTAATGAATACTTTGAATTTGTTTTATGATCAGAACTTGATTTTGTTGGCCACTGTAAAGAATTTTATTTGCGGCAAGCTGTTCTTTGTTTGATTCATTTTTTCCCTTCATTCTTTCAAGCATCTTCAAAGAATGTTCATATGATGATTTATTTTCTGAATATTGTTTCCAACAGTTGCTGATTGTTGCATCAGCTATTTTTCTCTGCTCGTAGAAGTCGGCTAAAGCGATTCTGAATTGAGAATTCCAACCATTTACTTCATTGATGCAGGCATCAGGCTGGCCGTTTTGGCAATGCCAACCAGCCAAGACATCTGAACAGGTGACTTGTGACAAGACCAACAGAACTGAAAGAATTTGATTGAAAGAAACTTTATGAAACATGATTTACTCCTGCGTTTTTTATTGCCCAATGCAGTTGCAATCACCTTGCCAGTCTGAAAACCGAACAGGAACGATTTGAATGAATGATTGTAGGCTGGAAACAACAGGACTGCTTTTAATACACAACAGTTATAGATTATTAAAGAAGCAAACTTTCGTTCAAATAAAACTATTTCAGTTTAATTGCCGAGAGAATTTCTTGTTGAAAGCGTTCTTTGGTGAAGTAGGCGGCGCGGGCGCGACAGGCGTCTTCTGATATTTTTTTACGTCCGCTTTCTATTTCCATTACAGCGTTCACTAGGCCATCAACGGTTTGATGCTCAAATAACACACCCGTTTCATGGGTAACGGTTTCAGAAGCTCCACCCGCATTGAACGCAATCACTGGGGCACCCGATGCCATCGCTTCAAGCGGTGTAATGCCGAAATCTTCCTTACCCGGAAACACGAAGGCCTTGCACTCGGAATAGAGCTTCTCGATCAATTCATTCGTCGCTTGCGCTCGCGTAATGAATTCGACGTTGTCAGCACCCAAACTTTTTTTCAACTCAAGCAATCGTTGTTCATCTTGGCCTGCCCCGATGATCTTCAATGGTAAACCCAGTCGCGCAAACGCTTCGATCGCAAGGTCAGTTCGCTTATACGGAGCAAATGCCCCCACCATCAGATAAAAATTGCCCGGTTTACGCTCGTGATTGAACCGTTCCAGATTAGCAAACGGATAAACCACACCAGCATCACGCCCGTAGCAACGCTTGATTTGTTCTGCGATGAATTTACTATTGCCGATTAAACAATCAACCCGATCAGCTCGTGCGGTACGGCGGTCCCACCACTGTAAAAGCGGGCGGAGTAAAATGGCGATCCAGCGAAACAAAAAGAAGATGCGACCTTTGCCGAAGTAATCATCAAAGCGATCCCACATGTAGCGCATCGGTGCATGAATATAACTCAGGTGAAATGCCGAAGGGTGCTTTTTCACTCCTTTCGCCACACAGTGCGAAGAAGAGATGACGAGGTCAAACGGGTAAACATCAAGCGAGCGAATCGCAATGGGCAATAGCGGCAAAAGTTGACGGTATTTTTGGCGGGTGATGCCGAACCAGTTCATCCAGGAAGCATGAACCTTGGTACGCGATAGTTTTGCGCGAAGAGATGGTGATAAATTTTCAGGCTGGTAAATGAGAGTAAAAACTTCAGCATTCGGAAACAGGTCGAGCAATGCCTCAAATACGATTTCACCACCACGCATGCCGTTCAACCAGTCGTGAACGAGTGCTACTTTGGTGTTTGAAAATTCGTGTTTTTGAATTGCAGGTGCTTCTTTCATTCGTCACCCTTTTTTACGGCTTGCGACGAAACTTGGAAACAATTTTTTTATTTATTTACGACTAAGACGATCAAGCCGCTTTCTTTTCAACTTGATTGGTCAACTCACGGTACCTTGCGTTGGCTTTT
Organism: Nitrosovibrio sp. Nv4; assembly: GCA_943327105.2. Lineage (GTDB taxonomy): Bacteria > Bdellovibrionota > UBA1018 > UBA1018 > CAIMNF01 > CAIMNF01. The sequence goes on along the minus strand of CALPVV020000035.1, from coordinate 6,233 downwards.
TTCTTGTTTGCCTTCTTCACTGGCGCCGGAGTTTTGGCGATGTACTCATCGATGGTCGCGCAACCGTAAATCTTTTTCAGAAGCATCGAGTTCACCTGATAATGAAGCTCTTCAAAGATGTGCTCTTCCATGTCTTTAGGAATGCCAAGACCGAGCTTTCTCAACTGAGTGAGGTAATCTTTGACGATCGTCAAAATGAATTCTTGTCTGTCAGAATTCGGATCTTGAAAGTTGAAGAGGTGTTGCTCGAAAATAGTATATAAAAGATTGTTCTTCGCTGGTGCTGTCATATTTGAATTTTCGGAAGCTCCGCAATGAATCTTGAGGTGAAAATTGAGTCAGAAGAAAACAAAATCAAAACCGCTTTCCGAGAACAAGGAATTTTCCAAATTCAAACAACTGATTACCGATGCCAAACGTATTTTGATCTCGACCCATGTGCAACCCGATGGTGATGGTTTGGGAGCAGAAGTCGCTCTTTACCACTACTTGAAGAGGTCAAGAAAATCAGTCAGGATTTATAACCCAGACCACCTTCCAAAGCGTTATCAGTTTCTTGATCCGAAGGGTGAAATCTTGCTCGGGCCTGGTGAAGTTGAAATCTGGGATCAGTGCGACCTCTGGATCATCGTCGATACCAATGACCCGCGCCGACTTGGAAAACTATGGAATGAGCTGCCTTTAAGGGCGAAAAAGATCGTTTTTTTAGATCATCATCCTGACATCGTCACCGCTAAAGAACAATTTCATTATCCACCCAACGCGATGGTGGTCTCAGATCATCACTCGAGTTCGATCGGTGAATTGCTGTATCAACTTTTTCAAGAGCTCAACTTTTGCAAACTCAATACAGACATGGGGCTTGGGCTTTATGTTTCAGTCATGACCGATACCAACAGCTTCAGATATTCGCGCACGACTCCTGAGTCGCATGAAATTGCGGCCGAGATGATTCGCCTTGGAGTCAACCCTGAAGAAGTTTATCAAGCCGTGTATTCAAGCAAAGAGCTGTCGCATGTACAGCTCATGGGCATACTTTTACAGAACACCAAGATCTCAAAGAGCGGAAAACTTGCCTGGATGGAAATGAGGCTCGACCTCAGAAAAAAATTCAAAGCGACCGCAGACGACACCATGTCGTTCATGAATATCTTACTTGTGTTGCGGGATGCCGAAGTTGTCTGCATTTTTCGCGAAGAAGACGACGGAGAAATGACACGTGTTTCGATCAAATCAAAGGGTAAAGTCGTGATCAACAAGATCGCCATGGAGCTCGGTGGTGGCGGGCACGACTATGCCGCAGGACTCGCTCTGCCTGTACCTTTTGAACAGGTCGTTGATACCGTGACCGATCGATTGGAGAAATTGATCAATACTCCGGCCGCAAAACCGCTGATGTCAAAAAAACCATAAGCCCTAGCTAGGCAAATTCGTCTCATTGAGCGCTGAGCGCCACCTTCCGATCAGAACGTCGGAGGGCAAGGATGCTCAACACGACTTTCTATTACATTCTGATGTTCGCAGTGGTGGGTGTTCCATTTTACTTTCATCACCGTGCAAGCAAGCTGCAGCTTGAAGGCGTTCGTGCGACTGATGCAGACGCTGAGATTGCAACAAGAATCAACGGCGTCACTGCCAGATTGACCGTCTTCATCATCGCCTCGCTTTATTTGATGAGTTTCATCGCCATCAATTTGAAAAACACCACGTTTCAAGAGTTCGGTTATTTCGCGAGCCTTTTTTCATTTTTCATTTTGCATACCCAACACGCAAAGATCATCAACCGCATCCAAAAAAGCAAGATCACGCCACAAGAACGCTTTCAGACATCGATTCGCAACCTTTCGATTTTCATTTTGTTCTTCGGCATCTACTATGTTTTCTCATCATTGATTCCCCACCTTGGTCTGATCACTTTCTTGTTGATGCTGGTTTGCCTGAACTATTTCATTCCTCTATTTGTCAGACTTCATTTAGATGCGCGTGCAATGCACCCTTCTGAAATCAAAACCGAAATCATGAACGTGTTCACCTCGGCCGGAAATCCGGTGGGTAACATCTTTCTTATCGATCATCGCCGCATTCGAGGCGCTAATGCCTTTATTTGCGGCCCTAAATACGGTTTTGGCCCATTTCAACGAAGCCTGTTCGTGACGAAAAACCTGTTTGAAGCGCTCGAACCCGATGAGATTCATGCAGTGATCTGCCATGAGGCAGCCCACTTCAAGAAAAACCATCTCTTTAAACGGGCGATGATGAGCTTCTTCAGTTTTGTCGTGGCGGCAGTGTCGATCAGTTTTCCGATATTCTTCATCGGCAATCTGATACCGATCGGAACAGCGAGCAGAATGATGGTTTACTTTTTGGCTACGACGCTGACCGTGATTGCCCAACTTGTTTTTTTATTCAGGTTGATTCGCAAACAGGAATTCGAAGCCGACTTGGAAGCGCTTAAAATCGGGGCAACTGTCGGTTCGCTGATTTCAGCACTGGAAAAACTGACCATCAAAAACGGAGTCTCGAGAAAAAAGGCTACTGGTCTCGGGCGTTTCATTTTCTTTGAAGCCCACCCCAGCACCGAAGAAAGGGTCGAAGCGATTCGCACCCGCACAATGCCAACAGACAGCAGGGTTCTTCCGACTTGGCAGCTTTCACTGACCTACGCATCTTTTGTCATTCTTTCTACCAGTCTTGCGCTTCTATATCAGAACAACCGCATTCAAGTTCAAAAGCTCGATCGAAACGTAGCTTCAGTAAAACAAGAGTCAACAACCCGGCAAATATTGCCCACTCTGAATAATCCGGTCAAGCCCGACACAAGGGGCGCCGATGAATAGAGTGACAGTTGAAACGGAAAGGGAATTCCGATGAAATTCAAAGGATGGTTCATTTCAGGTTTGGTTACAGTAGTTGCTCTTGGAGCAACGGCACTTTCAGCCACATCTGGTAATGACGAAAAAGAAATTACAGAAGCACTTAAACAACTGAGGAAGTCTCCTTCAGCTCCTGCCAGTGGCTGGCCCGAGCTGGAAAAATTCCAATTCAGCCTTTGGAAATCAATGGCACTTGACCCTGCTGCTACCACCCTTGTTCCAGTCAAACTGGTTCCAAAAGAACTTTTCGCAGAAGAACTTACTACCGACCTCAACCAACAACTCGAAGTCATCAAACAAAGTGAATTTCCTAAAAACGTAAAAGCACAAGCCGAGTTCGAACAATACTTGAAGACAGTTCGCGCTATTCTCGGTTTCCGTATCGCACGCAATTTTCCACAAGCACGCGCCATCGCCAAACGCGGAACGCTTGACGAGCATTATTTCAAATTGATGAAGAAGATCAACGGCACTTCTGTCGCTTCTGGCAGCTTTGCTTCAAATGAAGAAGCCCTACATAAGATTGAGAACTACCTTCAAGCAGTGAAAGAATCAAAACCACAGGTGCAGAGCCAAACTGATGCGAAGAAGAGTCCGTTCACGAACGGCAACCAGTTCATCTGGGCAGCACTGATCGCCCTGATCGGTTTCGCCTTCGGCATCACCGCGATTCGCATGAGCCCTGAATTCTTCGAAAAATTCATCTCATCTAATATTACAGACAAGTTTACCGACAGCACGGCTAACGCCGCAACACACACAAACCAACTCAACTACGCTCGATGGCTGAGTGAGTTTGAAGGGCTTTTATCAAAACTAAAAGCAACTCAACTCACTCACGAGCGTAGGATTGAGGAGGTGTACAAGCACTCGGAAAAACTCAGCCAATTTGCATCAGCCCTTTGCGCAGACCCACGTATCAAGAGCGAAGTGAACCTTGAATTCAGAATGACGAACCTTTTGCGCGAGCTTCACCAACAACTCGACCAGGCAGGCGAACTCAAGTCTGGCGACCGCGCTCAGATTCACCTCACCCTCGAACATTGCTTGAAACTTTGCGATGCGATCGAATCAGGTGGAGTGGTCTACAAGAGAGAAAACCAACCCGAAAACGGCGAATTCAAATCAGATTCCCGCACCGGCTGAGGCTTGAGTTTATTAAAAATCCCCGCTTCTTTAGCCCAACATCTTAGTCCAGTTGGCAATTTTCCGAGTTTCGTGCTAAGGTTTGTCGCGCATGAAAAAGGTCATTTTAGGCATGTCTGGAGGAGTCGATTCCTCAGTCGCGGCTTTGCTTCTTAAGGAGCAAGGCTATGATGTTTTAGGGCTTTTCATGAAAAACTGGGATGAAACCGACGAGAACGGCGATTGCCCCGCCTCTAAAGATTACGAAGATGTTCAAAAGGTATGCGCCCAACTCGACATTCCCTGTTACTCAATCGAATTCGTTTCCGAGTATCGCGACCACGTGTTTGCCGAATTCTTGAAGCAATACGAAGCGGGCTACACGCCGAACCCCGATGTGCTTTGTAACCGTGAAATCAAATTCGACTTATTCTTGAAAAAGGCAATCGAGTTTGGCTGTGATTACTTGGCGACAGGCCACTATGCACAAGTGCGCCCGCGTGAAATCACCGCGATCAATGGCGCTACCAATTACCTCATTCGTGGCAATGACCCGAATAAAGATCAGACTTACTTTCTGACCGCAGTCAGAGGCGAAGTATTCAACAAGGTGTTGTTCCCGATCGGTCACTTGCCAAAACCGGAAGTGCGCGAGCTAGCGAAAAAAATGGGCCTTGCCACTCACGCAAAAAAAGACAGCACGGGAATTTGCTTCATCGGTGAGCGCAAATTCAAATCGTTTCTCAATCAGTATGTTGCAACTAAGCCAGGCAAGATCATTGACCTTGAGGGAAATGTGATTGGGAAGCACGACGGTATCGCGTTCCACACTCTTGGTCAGCGCAAGGGACTTGGCCTTGGTGGCGAGGGTGAACCTTATTTTGTCGTGGCAAAAAACATTGAGCGCAATGAACTGATTGTTACGCGTGGAAGTGAACACCCTGCCCTTTATGCCCATGAATTGGTTGCACGCGAAGTGAACTGGTTTGCAGGCGAACCACCGATGCAAAGCTTCGACTGCACGGCAAAATCACGTTATCGTCAGCAGGACCAACCGTGCAGCGTGAACATTTCAGGCGATCAGGTTTTCGTTCGCTTCCACGAAGCTCAACGCTCACTGACTCCTGGCCAATATGTGGTTTTCTATCAAGGTGACGTTTGCCTTGGTGGTGGAATCATCCACGAGATTGGGCCGAGCCTTTTTCAAAAGGCCTAACTTCAAGCAATCTTCAAGACGCGTGCTAGCTTTTCTTCTTCTGGGTAATAAACCCAGAACTGCCAGGTCACACCGTGTTTTCCCTCGGCCCACTCCCGTGATCCTAATTTTTCAGATGGGTAGTCGGGGTTAGTCGTCTTCACCTTACTCGCAAAAGTTGAGCTGAAGACTGCAATCGATTCATCTTTTTCAGGGTTCAATTTTGTCTTCTCAATCTCTTCAAACCTTGCTGCTTCTGTAAACAATAAAGACTGGGTTTCTTTCCATGATGGGTGCTCAACACCTTTCAAAGTATGAATCGTCGGAATCAATGACCCGTAACAAACGATCATCCTGTAATTCATCGACCAACCAGGCGGCGAAATGCCGTCGGCCTTGAAAAGCCTCTCAACATCACGCTTGGTGTTCATGAATTTTGGCAAAACGGTTTCTAAAATGTAAGAAGGGTCAAACTGAGTTACCGGAAAAAATACCGTTACTCCATCACCTTGCTGAATGATTTCAATTCCATCAAGACTCGACATCAATAGTCGCAAGGGAAAGATCGCTTGAGTCATCACTTCAGAAAATTCAAATTGAGACGTATGCTCTCGCATCAGAATTTCTGATTTTTTCAAATCAAAAGAAAACAGGGTTCCCTCGACAGGCTGATTCAATTTTGAGGGGTCTTGATGATAACTGCTGTGCGGGGACTTTTTCATTCGATCAACAAAACGCTTGGCTGACATTTGCAATTTCTTTGCACTGCCGAGCGCAAGCTGAGTCAGGATCTTGATTCCGGCTTGCGGAAATTCATGGATGAATCGCCAAAGATCTTCTGACTTAAAAACCAAAAACTCAGAATCATCAACTGAAGTCAGGGTGGCCGAACGAGGACATTGTTCAATGAAACCACTCTCTCCGAACGCTCTTCCAGAATCATTCTCAAATTCCAAAATCGTACCGGAACGAGAAATCTTGATGGTTCCACTCACTAAATAATAGATCGAATCACCGGGTGCCCCCTCGGGGTATACCAT
>CALPVV020000034.1 GCA_943327105.2 Nitrosovibrio sp. Nv4 | reverse complement strand
GATCTGCGAGTGGAATTTTACCTGAAGCTAATAAAACCGCTTGCAACCCTGCTCCTTCCCAATAAACCGATTGAGAAAGACTGAACAGAACAACCTCAGGCACCATCTCCAGCGTTTTTAATGCGAAACCATCGGCAACATCGTAAAACTCATAAAAGATTTTTTTGGTTTCAGGATCATACCATTCGACTGCAATCGTGTTTACCTGAACAAATGAAAGAGCAATGAACTTCCACGAAGGGTTTCTTGAAAATGAATATGACCTTTCTACTCTTTCATCCAGCATTTCATAAAACACCAAGTCATGTGACTTGGCATTTTGATCATGAGTATAGTGAAAGTTTCTAATTGAAAAATGCATCGGATCGTCAACCGAACGAAGCGATGAAATATTGATTTTCTCTGGGAACTTCACCCTTCTTCCCACTTGATTTGCATTTAAAGCGAATATCAGTTCTTTTTCGAAGGAATAGTGGTGCGAACCATAATCAAGGTCAAGTCTCATGATTTGCGAGGCAGAAGCTTGAAAATTACGAATATGGCCTTTTACCAATAGGGTTTTCTCTTCTTCTCCATTCGTAAAATGAAGATCAAACTCAGATTGATTTAATTCAACTTCATTAACAGCCAATTTGATTTTTGCCGATATGTCGTAAGAAGGAACCCATTTTTCAAATTTCATCTCAACTGTAAATGATCCGTCGGGATACCCCACTTCTACCGTATTCAATTCTTTAAGGTTTGGATAAATGAACGAGTCAGGTTTTGTATTTAACGCATCATTTAAATGAATATCCCCGTAAAGCGAGAACTGCTTCTGGCCCTCTAAATCATTCCTTGCTGCGGAAGACAATATTCGTGCCTTTAATTCATTTACGGGTAAATCACCTAAGGCCAACTTCAAAAGAGCAGCGCTTCCCGCCACCAAAGGTGCAGCCTGACTGGTTCCATTTTTAAAGTCATAACCGTCTTCATCAAAATAAATCGGGGTTATTTTTTTTGGTATGGTTGAAAGAATGTTTTCACCGGGTGCCATCAAATCGACATTTCCGCCAAAGTTTGAAAACGGAGCTGTTTTACCATCAACCGATGAGGCTCCAACACAAAGAACACTGGAATAGGAACAGGGAAAAATGGTGGTATGATGTGCATTGTTACCGGCAGCGGCGACAATTAAAATATTCTTCTTTTTTGCCAGTTCAAAAAGAGCTCTGATTTTGGGGCTGTCCAATACCGATGGCCAGCCTAACGAGAGATTGATAACATCAACATTTTTACTGATCGCATAATCAAGGCCCTTCAATATGCGATCCATCATCTTCATTTTTGGACGAAGCGGATGATTCGGGTTTTCATATTTATTGAAAATCTTAACGGGCAAAATCCTGATCGCATGACTGATACCACGAATTCCGATTGAATTTGCTTTTGCTGAGATCAATCCGGCTAAGTGAGTTCCATGCCCGGTATCATCATAAATCTGGTTATCACCATCAATACTGGTATTGGATGCAAAGTTATAACCGGCGCAATCGCCCTTATAGCCATTACCATCACGGTCAGGCGAAGCCTTCGGCGGGATGTTCCCCACGGAATCACATTCGGAAGATTTTAAAATGGAATCCTTTAACTCAGAGTGACCAATATCCACTCCGGTATCTAGTATCGCCACCACAACCGTTCGCCTTGGGCCGCTGGAATAATCATCTGCATTAGGGGGAATGTGAATGTCTGCACCGGCTTTACCTATGACCGCATACGAAGAAATCTCTGAAATATCTCTACGAATCGAAAACCCCTCGTTTCGGAGATACCACTGTTTACTGAAATATTCGTCTTGTGGATTTGAAAACAAAGAAATTGCGAACAATGAAATCAATGAACGATTCATTAGTAGACCCTTCTCAAGAGCCAGTTCACACCAAGCTCTGCATCAGAAACACCCAGCAAGCGCTTCAGGTAATCGAACGGACCACTCACCATAAAATGTCCGTATTCACCATAAGAATTCGAAAAAATCGGTTGGTCACCATTTTCATCATTCGAACGAAACCCTTCGATACGTGAGTAAACAAAAAAGTTCTCGCGCCCACCACAAAGCTTTTCGATTCCTTTTAGCGTAAATAAGGATTCAATCAGGTCAAAAACTTCATTTTCCGTTTTGGAAATCACATTCAGACGATTTTCTTCCCTAAGGTCGTCAATGAGTCGTTTTAGTTTTCTAACCTTGTGATTACGCAAGAAGACCCTTTCACGCGATTCACTGGATGCAATTTCATCAATCTGTTCATGGGTCAATTTCGCCACATTACGAATTGCTTCATGGTAAAAGGTAAAATTGACGTGAAAGCTATAAAGGAAAATCTTTCTCGCTTCATTTAAAACATCAGGCGGATAAAAATCGTAATCATAACGGTCGCGGATCTCTTGAAGAATCTTCAGTGCCTTTTTTTGTTTGATACTCCATCCATTCCAAATTCTGGAAACCTTGACTACTGGAGCATAATCTTCATCGTTCAAATACTCGGATGAGGCTTCGAACATTTTAATTTTGGTTTTTGCTTTGCCAAGAAAAGTGAATCCGGCATTTCCGCCACCGTCATAACCATTGATTGGAAAGTCTTTTTGAGTCAGTACTTTAACCACCGCTTCGAAGGCAGCAGAACCAGGCATTTCATAATTGAGTCCCAGACTTTCAGCATCGTAGCGACGGTATAGGTCTTTCTGCTCTCCAGCAGGATGCAAAACCCTCAATTTAAATTTCGAATCGAATTTCGCTGCTTGCAAAACACCAAGATTTCCTTGCTTTTGGTGCTGGCTCAATCGGTATCTGAATTTCACCGGTTCTTGAAGCACCTTCAGTTTCCCAAGGGTCCCTTTCACAAATACATCTTTTAAAGCCCAGTATTTTTTTCGTTCTTCAACGTCAAGTTTTGATTGATCAAACTTGATCTTGTAAAAATCCATTTTTACTTTTCCCTGGTCCAGTCCGTATTTCACTTTGAGAACAGGGATCATTACATTCAAACCGCCTTGAGCAATAAAAGAGTGTAAATTGCCTACATCTCGATAGACTTGGTATTCCTGATCGGAAACTTTAAAAATCTGAATTCTCGATACGACATACTGATTTCCGGAAAAACCGATTTGTGCCTTTACATAAGCCGCAAGTCCTACCCCTGCCGCGAGCGATAAGGAGGCTCCGATGGTATCGGTGATGATGAAGCTCTCGCCTGGAAGCATTTTCTTATTGAAGATGGGTATGAGCTTTTCCATCAGTTCTTTTTTTTCTTCTTCCGTCATTTCACCTTCATCGGTATTGAGGATGCCATTGATCTTTGAACCGATTCTGATTTGAGCCAAAGGAACGAGAATATTGGAAATCGGATATTTCAATGCAGCCTTCATGCTTTGAATCGGCTTCACGTGTGAATAAAGCCGGTTATAGTAAATCCCAGCTTTTCCATTACCTCCTGCCGCCAATTTTTTGAAAATGCTTTCAAACCCCTCCATGCCGATATAAACGCCGGCAAAACCACTGATACCGACCGTATCTACCAACTGAAAAAGATTGTCCGTGCCCAGATAATTTCCAGCGATCACGTCCCGACTGGCGATCAAATTCCCATTTGCATAAGGAAACGTGTATAAGCCGAAAGGCACAGGTCTATAGACACCGTTCTTGATATAATAGAAAACCTGTTCAAGAAAATTACGATTAAAGCGTTCAAGAATCTTATAATCGAGTTCCTTTTGATTGCTCAAGAATGGGCTGGAATTGAATTTTGAAACCAGGTTATCTACCAGTGAACCGATGACATTCACACTTCCATAATTGATCAATTCCTTGATGTTCATCGGTGATTCGGGATCACCGAAAGAAAAACGTGCCGCATACCCGGGAAAGCGCTCTTCAATCAATTCACCATCAACTAAAGAATCTCCGTGGCTGACCTTAGGGTCGTATTCCAGTGGTGCAGTTGCTGAAGAAACAAGTTGCAACAGGTTGTTTCGACGGGCAATGAGCTTTTCGACAATCAGCTTTTCAACTGCTTCCGGTAAATAGCTTTTTTTAACGATTTCTTCCCATTCATTACGACTCAGAGATGAAATACGATTAGCCATCCATCGAATGTCATCAATGGATGCATAAAATTCACTTTCAAAAACATAAGGTAGATGGAGGTAATCATTGAATACATAGCCAGTCGACCATGAGAAAAGATTCGCACTTTCGTTGAAATCAGTCAGAGAGTAAACGGCATGCAGAGCATTCAAAACCCGCTTTCCACGAATCATGGTTGAAGGTAGGTACCCTACTGATAAATCAACAATTTCAGAATTGGTCTTTTGGCAAAGTAGATCATGGATGATGATGCTGTCCGCATCTTCTTTCTCGATCCAGCGTTTTGAATCTCCCAATGTTTTTTCAGTCAGTTCTTTTACAAACAATTCTCGCTCAATTGCTGAGGAAAACTTAACCGTGATTTTTGGAACATAGGCAACCTCAGGCACCACGTATCCCAATTTTACGAGAATATTACGTCGTATTAACTGTGCGTGAACGTTCTTGCTGGTAACAAAATTCAGAGTTTCGCCGGATGCATCTTTCGCCAGAAAGCGAAGCTTACCCGTCTGGGAAAGAACGAAATCCTTGAATCTGACTTCTTGCTCTGGATAGAGCTTGTTATCAATTTGGTCAGTTTGCTGATCACGGTTTTTCCAAATATCTTGATCTTCACTTGGATCCAATTTTGAGAGATCAATACCAAGCTTAGACAATTCAAATGCCTCACTTGGGTTGATTGGCTTACCCTGATACATCAGATCATTTGCTGGTGGTGAAGAATAATTCAGTGGAATCGCACCATTCGCTTGAGCCAAAGCATGCGAATGGAGGAATAGGCCGAACAACAATAAATACTTCATATCAGCTCCGAGAGTTCCGTTTAAATCGCGGAGGAGCGTAACATCAAGTCATGGCATTAGAGGTTAAATTGCCTTAACGAAAGCAGCGAACATCAATTCCAAACGGAAGCATCGCAGTAAACAAGATCACCATCTTCAGTTTTTGAAATTTTTTGGTAAGTATCACCATTTTTTTGAATGACCAGGTAGCCACCATTGCCACCACCGTATCCGATATTAAAACGGATGAACTCACGATTGCCTTTGGCAATCAGACTGATGACATCAATTTCAAGATCGTCGGCATAATCAATGAACTCTTGTATCATCTTGTGATCACTGCTGAGATCGGCAAGTGTGCCGAAATATTCTTTCATCATCATCCGAAATGGAACCACACCAACCTGATCGACAATTTTTTTAGCTTTTTCGAATTTCATTCCCACAGTTGAAACACTTTCGAGAATCAGACCTGAAACCTTGTAGGTCTTGCCTGGTCTGCTTTCATGGGTCTTGCATTTGCCGACATAAACACTAGAGCCATCCGGCAATTGGCGATAAGCCTGCTCGTAAGTTTCTTGATTGGACATATCCTGAGCAAAGGAAGCTTGTGAAAAAAACACAACTGAAAGAACCAAAAGAACTGTTTTCATGCGCATTCCGTATCGTGTTCACGACCGGAAGGTCAACAGTTAAAACAAATAAGAGACCGCTAAAGGACGAAAAACCATACCCCCGGTTCCACCGGCAATCACCCCGACCGAGGGCTTGAACACCCAACTCGGACTTCCACCAATCGGTATTCGCTTTCCGCAAAGAAAATGGTATCCAAAACCATTAGGATCAGTTTCAGACGAGTTCTCAGCATCAGCAGAACCGCCTTTAATTGCCATACCGATTTGACAATAAAAAGCGCTATTCAGGTTACCAATGTTGATTGCAATACCCGCCAATAACGCAGTGTTCGAGCTTGATGCCCCTCGATGGGAAACTTTTTGAAACCCATATTCAGCGCCCACCTGTAATAGATCGGTTCGAAGCGGTTTAAAATAATAAGAAAGTGCAATGTTCGATTGAGCGGATGAAGCACTCAACCCCAAATAACCACCGCTCAGTGTATACTCGTGAAAACTTTTACTGGTTGAAGCACCTCGATCGCCTCCTCCAGAATCTTGAGCATGGGCAGTAAAAACCTGAAGAGAAAGCAACATCATAACCAAAAACAGCTTATTCATTTTCCACCCACCCTCTTTAAATCAATTTTTCCTTGTTTCGAGCCAATTCTCAAGATGTTTTACCCATAACGACTTGCGATCTTCTTTACGAAAGAAGAGATAGACCTTTTGCTTTTCGATGACTTTTTCAGAAATGTGAATCTCTTCAATATTCGAAGCATGACTTTTCCATTCTTCCGGAATCAAAGCCCACCCTTGCCCCAACTTTACCCACTCCACCACACTGAACCAATCTTCAACCACACGGGTAACCTGGATCTCAGATGCTGGAATCTTTCTCGCCTTTAAGTAATCGGCCAAGTAAGCCTGGTGTGTTCCATAGGCGACCACGGGCTTTTCGCGCACCATATCAAGATCAAATCGCTTCCATTCTTTTGGATAAATCACTTTCATGCCCGACTCAAAAAACAACTTTGCCACCAAATCAGCTGAGTTTTGCAGCCGGGCACTCAAGGCCAAATCGACTTGGTGTTTTTTCAATGCCTCGACCGCTTCGTTCGATGTGGTCTGCATGAATTCCAGCTTTCCTGGAAACGGGAAAGGCAAAAAGGGAATCAAAAGCTCTCGTCTTCCTGCAACTCTCAACTGCTGGTGCTCAATCGCCTGAGCTTCTTTTAAGATTCGTTCACTGCCATGGTGGTAAGAGCGCACCATCTTTTGAAGTTCGCGAACATAGGCTTTTCCCATGCGAGTCAGAACTTTCTTTTTTCCTGAAAAGGAAAATAGAGGGAAATCTAGCGTAGATTCAAGCTTTTTCAAATGAAACGACAATGCCGGTTGGGAAGTCTGCAAAAGCTTGGCTGCCCTGACCAGATCGCCTTCTTGTTCGAAGGCAAGCAAAGCCATCACGGCTTCAGGGCTTGGCAGTTGATGTTTGAGGTACGTCAGATCGAGTGGATTAAACATATAAAGAATCTTTATATTAACAAATCAATTTTTTGAATATTATTTATTACTAACTTTCATTAGATTGTCGACATGAAAACTATCGCACTTGTTCTCATGTCTTTAACCCTATCTAATATCGCTGCTGCCGATGGCTTTAAATGTGAGGGAGTCAATACCGGAGTGACACTTCAGGTTTACAATCATACTCAACCAGTAGAAGGCACCCGAACCCCTGCGGTTATGGTAGTTGCCAGTTCATTGGTTCGTTCACCGAATAAAACCATCGCGGTTTTCAAACATGAAAACGACACCCTCGCCTACCTCGGAAACGGACTTTTTCAGGGCAAGATTGATCTTCAAAATGATGAATCGATTCATAAGGGTGAAAACATTGCCGGCACCAAGCTCGGTTACCTTAAGGCAATCCAACTGCAGTTGTTTGCTTTTTATGGAAAAAAATTCAGTTACAAAAACGCTGACCTTTTCAAGAACAATGAAATCATGGATGCACGCATCAGCTACTTGAAGCTGACAGGCGAAGTACTGGAAGAAAAAGCAATCTGCTCGCGTTACCTTAAAAACTGATCACTATCGGTTATCAAATTCAAAAAGCCTCGGGGCATTTCAGCTCCGAGGCTTTTTTATTTCAAATCATTGATTTTTACTTATTGAAGAATTTTAAGAAGTTCATCCACATGACGAATCTGTGATGCGTACCATTTTTTTGCTTCTTCGTTTTCTTTCGCATCATCAATCTTCGCTCTGTAAGATTTCTTTCGCTTTTCAAGCAAATCTTCCAAGGTCATGTACCAATTTGAAGTACGGTCATTTTTCATTTCAGGCGAAACACTCAAGAAAAACTTTAAAACCCTTACGTCATTCACATAATGAATGGGTGAATACCCCATTCCGTCTTTGGCATGCAAATCAACCTTCTTCAAAACCATCAACTTGATGAGATTGAGAAATTCGTCTTCAACCGGATCACTTTCATAGGATTTCAGACTCAATACCGAACTCAGTGGATTCACTTTTTTGGAAAGGTCTGCATTCAAATCAACACCTCTTTCGGTCATGAATTGAAAGAAATTCAATTTAACCGAATCATCCAAACCCAATACAAGATGACTGATCAAGTGCAGCCCATCTTGATCTGCAATGTTCTTCGATGCTCCATGATCAAGCAACATTCTTGCAATTTCAATTGATCGAGCCAGCATCAATGAAGTCTTGCCCTTCTCGCCTCTTGAATCGGCTTCAATCGAGCCAAGAAGAAATTCAACCATGTGGTAATCATTGTTCATCACCGCTTGATGCAAAAGAGTATCTCCTGACGGAAAAACAAAATTCAATTTTGCGCCTCTTGCTACCAGTTTCATGACTGAATTCAGATTTGAACTTCTGACCGCGTTTGCAATCGGCGAGATTCCGGAAGCATCAACAGCATCGACGCTCAGCCCCTTATCGATCAACTTTCCGAGCAATACGGAAGTACCGCTAACAGACATCTTGGAAACGAAATGCAGAAGCGTTTCTTGCAAACCATTCCGGTAATCGACATTTGAACCTTTGTCGATCAATTCCAGCGCATCCTGAACAGCGTCGGACTGAACAGCAAGTACCAACGCCGTCTTACCGTCCTTATTCTTGAAGTTGATGTCTTCAACACTTAGCTTTCCGAGCAATGCTTTGAAGTAAGAACGATCTGCCTGACTCAGAGAAATCATCAGCGGAGTGTACCCGTCATCACCAGACTCATTCAAAGGAACTTTTTGGCGATGAGATCTTCAAAAAGCCATTTTTTATCTCTTGAAATTGACAACTTGAAGAGCGCGAGTCCCTGATCACCATTGATTTCAACTCTTGCACCTTGTGCAATCATTTTCTGAGCGACTTGATCCAAATCCCTTGAAATTGCAACTCTCAATAGTGATTCATCGGTTTTAGTGAGAGAAGAGTCGGCACCTCGATCCAGAAGCTTCAAGGCCAAATCAGAATCGTCATGGCTCACAGCCATTTCCAATGGGTACTGTCGACCGGGAAGATTCACATTGATCTTCGAATGTTTCATCAGATAGCGTGCAATAGGCTTGTATTTTTTTTCCAAGTTCATGGCAAAGGTCAATAGAGTTTCACCATCATCGAATCGTTGATTGATGTTGGCACCCTTTGCAAAAAGCATTTTAAGAATGATGGTCATGTCTTTGTCGAAGAAATCCAATTTATCAAGAGATCTAGAACCCATGGCAAGAACCAAAGCAGGTGATTCTTTCGTATTGAAAAATGCGGTGTATTTTCCGTTGGGATCAACACCCTCATCCAATGCTTTTTTCACACATGAAAAATCACCTCTTTCGATATAAGAGCCGAATTCTCTTTGATCGTAGAAATGACATTCTTCAATTTTTGGAATATCAAGACCATCGAAACCGCCCCACTGTCCGTATTGATCATTGGTACCCGAATCACTGCAAGCGGCAACAGTCATCGATAAAAAGAGAGCGGCATTTTGCTTTGAAAACACAGTTAAATACGACTTCATAAATCTCCTTGAAAAGTTCACGAAGTCCGAAAGCAAGACACATACCAACAAAATCGATGCTCAATCGCAATTCATTCGAGATGAAGCCGGCAACGTGTGGGTTATCACCTACAACCCGGTTGATTCATCTTGAATTACCAACAAAAACCCCCGGGCCTCATGGAGACCCGGGGGTTGATTTTTTCAAACTGTGAAACGATTCATTACCAACCCAAGATGTAAGCAAACATCAATGGTGCAACGATGGTTGCATCTGACTCGACGATGAACTTCGGAGTATCGACACCGAGCTTCGCCCAAGTGATTTTCTCGTTCGGTACTGCGCCCGAATAAGAACCATAAGAAGTGGTGGAATCACTGATCTGGCAGAAGTAGCTCCACAACTTAGGGCCACGGTTCAAGTCTTTTTCAAGCATCGGAACCACACAAATCGGGAAATCACCGGCAATACCGCCACCGATCTGGAAGAAGCCCAAAGAAGTCTTTCCAGAAGTGGTTTCAGTGTACCAATCAGCAAGCATCATCATGTATTCAATACCGGTCTTCACGGTGTGTACGTTCTTCACACGTTTTTCCATGCAATAAGATGCATACATGTTACCCAAGGTGGAATCTTCCCAACCTGGAACGATGATCGGAATGTTCTTCTCAGCTGCCGCAAGCATCCAGCTGTTTTTCGGATCGATCTGGTAATCTTGTTTGAATTTGCCTTTCAAAAGAGCACGATAGAAAAACTCATGCGGGAAACAACGCTCGCCTTTTGCTTCAGCTTCAAGCCATTCAGATTCCATCACACGCCAGATTTTTCTCATCGCTTCTTCTTCTGGAATACATGTATCAGTCACGCGATTGAGATTGCGCTTGAGCAACTCGTGTTCTTGTTCAGGCGTCAAATCACGATAGTTCGGAATACGCTCATAGTGATCATGCGCAACGAGGTTGTAGATATCTTCTTCAAGGTTCGCACCGGTACAAGAAATGGCGTGCACTTTATCTTGGCGAATCATTTCGGCAAGGGATAGGCCAAGCTCTGCTGTACTCATTGCGCCTGCAAGGGTCACAAACATTTTGTTACCTTCAGCAAGGTGAGTTTTATAAGCTTTTGCGGCATCCATCATCGCTGCTGCATTGAAGTGGCGATAGTGATGGTCCATGAATTGACTGATGTTGGTATTGTTGTTCATATTGAATTTTCCTTGTATCGAGAGAGATTACTTCCAATCGGAAAAATTTTCCGCAAAAAAGTTCATCAAATCACTCGGAAATAGAAAAAATAATCAATTATCAATGATGCTCGTTGAATCTTGTTCTGATATTTAGCGGATCTCAGCTCTTGGCTGGAGCCTTCCAACCAAGCTCTTTCATCGCGCGCTGAAGGTCTTCCCAACAGTCTTTTTTTGCGGGCGGATTTCGAAGCAAATATGCCGGGTGAAAAGTCACGATCAACTTGGTGCCTTGGTAAGAATGAATCTTCCCGCGCAACTCACCGATTGCTTCTTTGGTTTGCAAAAGATTTGCTGTCGCGGTTTTACCAAGAGCCACCACTATCTTTGGTTTGAGCATCTTGATCTGCGCTTCGAGAAATGGTCGGCATTGTTCAACTTCGTCCGGCTTTGGAGCGCGATTCTCTGGTGGTCGACACTTCACCACATTTGCAATGAATACGTCTTCACGTTTCACACCCATTGCTTCAATCATCTTAGTAAGCAACTGACCTGAGCGGCCAATGAATGGGCGGCCAGTTTCATCTTCTTTTGCTCCCGGCGCCTCGCCCACAAACATGATCTCAGGCTTGGTGCTACCTTCGCCACGTACGATGTTGGTGCGTCCCTTACAAAGCTTGCAGCGTTCACACCCCTCAAGACTTTGATAGACTTCTTCTAAAGAAGAAAAAGCAGAAGCGTCCACGGGGGGCGTTCCTGCTTTTGATTTTTTGGTCATGACAAACGCATTTTTCGGCAAAAAGCCGACAAGTCGCTTGGTCGTTTTCTTGGTTTTTTTTGCAGTCTTCTTGGCCATGAGCCAAATGGTTTTAACCCATTACTGCAAACGATGCAAAACTTGCTTCGCTTCTAGTTTACACTCGGGACAAGACGTTCTTTCATTGGTCGTATTTCGCATATAATCAGTCGAGTATGTGAAATGCAGACGTCCGCCACAAAAGTCACAATGCGTGTAGCGTTGAATCACGCTCTTTGATGTACCCACCATCGGCGCAATAGAAGGCATTGGCCCCTGCTCTACCACTTCTTCAAGAAGTTGCTCTTCGATTTGGTTGATTTCATCTAAAAGGTCGTTGTTTTCGTCGAATTTGTTGCTCATAAAAGCTTCTCGGTGTGGGTTCCTTAGAGCTAAATGGCGTATTTTTACCTAGTAAGCATTTCGATTTTTTTATGCGTAGCGCTATTTTGATGGCGCTATTAGTACTGACGCGGGAAGACGAGAGATGGACTGAGGATTGAACTCCATCACCTTTTCTTCTTCATCACTTTCTTTTACGGAAAATGTATACATGTGCTCGGTGTTCTTTTCGAGCTCAACAGTCTCTTTCATTCCACACTGATCTTTCACCACTTGCGCAATGTACTTACCCGGAGGCGCAGTGAAGCTGAAACGACCGGTAGAATCACTTTGCGTTTCAATCTGAATGCCTGCGTTCTCAAACAAGCCCTTCAGCATGACTTTGTAATAGCCCGCTACACAACCTTCTTTGTATTCAAGGACACCGGATACGGTTGCAAGTTTTTTGGAAGAGTCTTCAACCACGCCACCCCGCCCTTTCCCAAAAAAGGGAATGGAACAAGAAAACAGGGTTAACATCGACATGGTCACCAGGCTTCGCGGAGCCAGGACTAAAGAGACCTTCCTCATGCCTTACCTGTCGGTTTATCAAAATAAATACTTAAGTTTTAAAAAGTGACTATTTTTTCGAAAATGCAGCCCATTGAATCATCTCGACCGCAAGATCATGATCATCACCGTCACGATCATTCACATGATCAATCTCATACCACCACTTTGGCGCTTCGGGATGTGGCCCCGACACGAACACCTTGCCCAAACCGAAATGAGTGCGTGCAGCCGCAATTTTGCCATTTTTGAAGGTTGCAACCACTTCCACCTCAGGCGGCAATTCATAAAGATAAGGTCCACCCTCAAAGTAAATCGCACGCGACTTTCCATTCCAAACCACTTCTTCAATTGAAAAAGCTAGACCAGGACGAGTCGGAGGTGGCATCAGCGGAGCCGATTTTCCAGGTAAAATCGAGAATCCGGGCAAACCTGAAGAACCAATCAGGTTTGTGGAAATGAATGCACCGGCACAAAAACCAACGTAACCGCCTCCGGAAAAAACAAAATTCAAAAGTGCCTTACGCAATACAGGACTCATCACCCGATAAACAGATCGAGAATGCCCACCAGGCTGCACCCATACCTTCACTCCGTCAAAGAAGTGTTTCACATATTCCGGGTCGGAACGAAAATTCAAGTCTTGCGGGCCGATGTAAACGGGCCGAAGCCCTGCTCGATATGCCATTTCTGCCGCTGATTTTGCGCAATCTTCGGGACATGCCCCCTCACCGTCATACACATAGGCAATCGGACGCTGATCGCCTTCCCGGCCTTCAGTCGCATCGGCCAGCGGAGCAAGCAAGAGTGAAAAAACAATCCCCATCCATGGAGCAAGTTTTTTAAAATTCATCATTCCATTATAAGAAGCTGGCAACGAATCGTTCAACAATATTTATGTATTTTATCAAACACACCGTCAAACATCGCCTCAGTGAGTACGCCGGTAAAGGTATTTTGCTGACTGGGGTGGTAAGAACAGAGAACGACTCGCCCGTCTTTGAGGTGAATTTCAGCCCCGTGGGCGAACTGAGGGAATGACTTCGACATCTTGATTTCTTCAGGAAGAACCGCCCAAAGATTTCTCAAGGCGATCTGACCGAGCACGAGAAACACTTTCACTTTTTTCAAGACGGCAATCTCTCGCAGCAGATAGGAAGAACAATTCTTCAACTCTTCCGGTGTGGGCTTGTTTGCCGGTGGCGCACAACGGGCAACCGCGGTAATCATTGCCCCATTTAACTGAAGACCATCGCGAATATTCGCCACTTCGGGCTGCTGTTCGAACCCGACCGAGTTTGCCAGTCCTGCTTTTGCCAATGCACGGTAAAGCCAGAGGCCGGAATTATCACCCGTGAACATTCGTCCCGTACGATTTGCACCATGCGCTGCCGGTGCAAGCCCCACGATCAATACTTTTGCATCAGGGTCGCCAAAGCTCGGAACTGGCTTGCCCCAATACTGATCACTTGAAAACTGCTTGCGTTTGACCCTCGCCACTTCTTTGCAGTAATCAAGCAAGCGTGGGCACTTTTCACAATCAATGACATCTTGCTGAATGTGTTCAATCGAGTCGATTTTGCTCACTCTTCAACCACCATTCACTTGGAAGGAAAAACTTCTTTTTTCTCGCCCGGTTTCAAATCACCGATTTCAAACTCACCCATCTTGACACGTTTCAGGCGGGTGACTTCAAGTCCCATCTCCGAAAACATACGACGAATGAAACGATTGCGACCTTCGCTGACCACAACCCTGTAACCTTTTACATAAGGATTTTTGCTCGATGCGGGAATCGGCTCAAGACGGTCAAAGGTTGCATTACCATCTTCGAGTTGCACGCCCGTCAGTAGGCGTTTTTCAAAATCAACTGGCGGTGGCGTTGCACCTGCCATCACATCGACTTCATAAACTTTTTCGACTTCGTAACGAGGGTGAGTAAGCTTCAACAACAGATCACCATCATGAGTCATTAACAACAACCCTTCAGAATCATAGTCGAGTCGCCCCACCGGATTCAATGCCTGGTCTTCGGGAAAAAAATCCATCACGGTTTTGCGACCACGGTCATCGCTCTTGGTGGTCAACACTTCGCGCGGTTTATAGAACAAAAATGTGCGCTGATCATTCGTAGCCTTTGCAGCAACCAACGCGCCATCAACCTTCAATTCATCAACGGAAAGATCAACGGTGTGCCCCATTTCGGTCACGACCACACCATTCAGCATGACCCTTCCCTCAGCAATCGCTTCTTCAGCCTTGCGACGACTCATAATACCGGCTTGTGCGATGACTTTTTGAATGCGTTCTTTTGCCATTTCGTGACCCGAGCTTTTCAAATAAAAACGGTGGAGACCCTTACGAATCCCCACCGATAATTTTTTCCGAGACTAGCTAAGCAGAGCCCAGCCGCCTAACAAGAATTATTTTTTGTTTTTCTTTTTACGGAAAGCAGTTTTCTTGTCGTCAGAGCGTTTTGCTTTAGCAGCAAAAAGCTTGCCCGCGAATTCTTTATCAGTCGCGATTTTAGCTTTACGCTTATCACGACCCATTTTTTTGATGGTCTTGCGACCCAAGTTTGCTTTTACGGATACTGGAGCTGCAGTTGTTTCAGCCATTTGATTTATTCCTTTCAATGAATTTCAAAATTATTTCTTAGTGAGTGTTGCTTGGCCTGGTTTCCAGTTCACTGGGCAAAGATCGCCAGTCTGGAGGGCTTGAAGCGTGCGGAGAGTTTCATCCACAGAACGACCTACACCGAGAGCATTTACAGACATGTACTGGAGAACGCCGTTCGGATCAATCAAGAAAGTGCCGCGGAGTGAAATTCCTTCGTTTTCAAGAAGAACGCCATAGTTGCGAGACACTGCGTGATTGGTATCAGCAAGAACCGGGAACTTCACTTCTGGAAGGTCACGTTCGAACCAAGCTTTGTGAGAATGTTGGCTATCGGTTGATGCACCGATGATTTGGCAGTTTGACTCAAGAAATTGCTTCTCAAGCTGTGCGAAACCGCGAATTTCAGTTGGACAAACAAATGTAAAATCAAGGGGATAGAAAAACAAGCAAACCCATTTGCCTTTGTAGTCTTTCAAAGAAACGTCTTTGAATTGACCGGCAACGTACGCTGGTGCTTTAAATTCTGGTGCTGGTTGGCCGACTTTTAAATTCCACATTGTAGAACCTTTCGTTATTTCATTTTTTTTTGTTCTGTTACAATAATGAACAATCATGAAAGACTCAACCCGAAAATGGAGCTTTACCCTAATTATGGGGCTAGTTCTTTGGTCTTTTTTGTTTCTCATGCGAGGCCAATGGTACAAGCCTTGGTGCGCTGCAACCCCCACCCCCTGCATGGCTGATCAGGTCAATTGGCTTGATCGCATCGTTTTTCAATTTGGGTCGGTTCAAGCCGATTTTTGGAGCAATGTAGTCCAGAATTCGGTGGGAATCGCTGTTTTCTTGATTCCTTGGTTCATTTTACCCAAAACCAAGGCGATCAAAGAAACCCTGATCACTGGCTCAATCGCCTTTTGGAACTTGGCTTTTCTTGAGGTCGTCAGGGCCTTGGTTCAACGCCCAAGGCCACTTGTTTTCAGCAATGTCATGGGCGATGGAACAAACATTAATCAGTACACGTCATTTTATTCGGGACACACCAGCTTCGTTGCTCTTGCTACGGTGAGCTTTGTGTTCATGATCACTCGTCACCGTAGGGAACTTTCCAAAACCAGCCGAATCAGTCTTTGGGTCGGGGCCGCTTTCTTCACGGCACTTACCGGTATTTTAAGAGTGCTGGGAGGCAGACATTACCCGACTGATGTGATTGCAGGTTTACTGGCGGGTTTTGTCATCGCCAGCTTTTTTCAACGAAAAGATTATTAAACATTTCCTGTTGACAGATTAAACAAATTAAGTTTAATTTCTCAACCCTATGTTGTTCAATAAATCAATTCTGATCCTCCAAACACTGACCTTCATCTCGATCACTTCGGCACAGGCCCAACAATCGTTGATCAACGATTCGGCACACGAAGACATCGCTCACGACAGCCTTGCAAACGACCCTTCCGATCCCCGCAAAGTGCTTCGACTGAAACAATCGATTCCTCAACAGGATTTCGCCGTGAGCCAAACCCTCTATCAGGCGTTTTTCAAAAAATACGATCTGAGCGACATCATCAATGGCTTTAACGATGATTCTTACGAAGACATCATCAGCAAGAAAAAATGGATGTTCAAATACTTCCAAGACCACGCTGATCGCCGCACTCCGCGCATTTACAATGGCCCCACTACCGTAAATGCCGATCACGAATACAAAGGCATCAGTGACCGCAAGTTCGGTTATTGCTGGGGCTATGCCACCATGCTTCGTTTCTTCACCCAGGTGGCGTACTTTGACGGAACAATCAAGCGCCCAGCACTGAAAGAAACCCTTGCCGAAGTCGACCAGGTTTTAAAAGGTCAGGCGACCCTGATTCGCGGTTATTCTAATTTTCGTGACCTGACCCTGAACCCGAAGGTGGAATTTCATCTTAAGTTGGCTGCGATGGAACTATGGCGTGAACGCGCGATCAAGTTCAGTTCTGTCGGCATCACCCTGAATTCGACCAAGTGGATGGATTTCAATGAAGTCGAATCTTTTGCAAAAAACCTTGAACGCCGCTTGAAACGTGGTGAATTTCCAAAACTGGTTTTCGCATCACTGATTCCGACTCACCCGTTCTACGGAATGAACACCGATATTCACGTCGTACCGGCCTACAAAGTCGAACGCCTTGAAAACAATCGCATTCGCATTTACCTCTGGGACATCAACTTCTACGCTGAAACCCTTGAAAAGGCACCGAAGTACCTAGAGATCGATTCAAATCATCAGATCACCTATGCCCCATATCTTGAACAAGGAACTCCGTATTCATACGGCAGCGACCTCATTGGCCGAGTGATCATCGCGCCGGAAAACGATTCGGAAAACGCAACCATGCTGAACAGCCTGAACCGTTTCTGTACGGACAAGAAAAACTCAAAATACTGCAACAAAAGCTGGTAACAACAAATGAAAACATTCATCGCATTTTTATCTCTCATCATGCTCTCAACCTCTGTGCATGCACAGACGCTTGAAATGGAATCGGCAACAGCCAACCCATTGAACTTCTCAGAATGCCTCGGTGATCATCGTGATATTCTGAACCGTTATGCAAACCAGCTCAACACGGAAGTTTTGCGAATGGTAACTGGAATCAATCGGGAAAAAGCGGCAGGAGCACCTGCGAGTAAAATCAAAAGATTGAAGCAACTGGCCGGAAGACTGATCATCAAGGAATACCTGATTCGGGAGACCGCAAAACAAACATCAGATGCTCTTGCAAACAAACAACTGATGAGTTCACCGGCATCGGCCTACATCGCGAGAGACATCCTGAATACCGACCACATCAAACTCAATATCGACAAAAGCAGCCATAAAAAAAATCCCGCGATTTACATCTTGAGTGTTTATAAAGAAGAAATCAAATCTGAAATCGTACTTGATCTTGGTGAAGAGATATTCAGATCGATCGGCAATGGAATGGTCATGAAAATCGCCACTGGAGCCATCACCGCTGAAGCGATTGAAGGTGCAATACTGAGCTTCGGTTCTGGAGTACTGAAGGGCGCGGGAATCAGCGCTGGTCTGACCCTGCTTGCATCACCACTCATGGGCGCAAGAAAACTTCCTGAAGACATCTGGCTTGATATGCTAAAAAAACGTCCTGAATTGATCGTGAATCCGGAGTGGATGAACGAAGCCGGTTCACCGGATGCACCTTGGTTTGCTCACTGTTCAGCATTGAAAAGAAAAGCAGAGCGTATTTATGAAAGCGTTTCAACTCTCATTTCAAGAGAAGAGGTTTCATTCTTAAACGCGGTTAAGAACATTGAAAGTGGTTACAGACCGGCAACGGTTCGGAAAACCATCCAAGCAGATAACACGTTTGTTTATGTTCCGAAAAGAATTGAACAGGAAGTACCGTTCTGGGCACTGATTCGCCCATAACACAAATCTAGATTCAGATCTGGTCGTGCTTGAGCTCTTCGCCAGGCACGACCCCTTTTTGATTCACGACTTTGGCAGGAATGCCAGTCACCGTGGTGTGAGACGGAACATCCTTGATGACCACCGAATTCGCACCGACACGAGAACATTCACCAATCACGATATTACCTAGAATCTTCGCACCCGCGCCAACCACCACACCGTTCATCAAGGTCGGGTGACGCTTCACAGGGTTGAGATCTACCCCACCCAAGGTGACGCCGTGATAAATCAAACAATCATCACCAATCACTGCGGTTTCACCGATCACGACACCCATACCATGATCAATGATCAGGTTCTTGCCGATCTTTGCGCCTGGATGAATATCAATGCCAGTCAGAAAACGACTGAACTCGGAAACCGCTCTGGGGAAAAATGGAACGCCGGCCTTGTACATATTGTGGGCCAGACGGTGAAGCATGACCGCCTTGATGCCGGGATAAAGAAACAAGACTTCAAGCGAACTCTTCGTCGCAGGGTCGTATTTCAAATAAGCCCGGATCAAGTTGATCATTTTAAACTTTCAGCTTATGCGCCAATGATATTGTAACCGGAATCTACGTGAATCACACTTCCGGTCATGTGTTTGGCAGAGTCGTGACACAAGAAAGCCGCAAGTGCGCCAACATCTTCTGGTGAAACGTTTTCACGCATCGGTGATTTCTCAGCAACAGTGGTCAAGAAGTCACGGAAGTTTGAAATTCCGCCCGCAGCTGCCAAGGTCTTGATCGGACCAGCAGAAATTGCGTGAACGCGAATCTTGTTCGGGCCAAGGTCAGCAGCCAAGTACTTCACGCATGACTCAAGTGCGGCTTTAGCCACACCCATCACGTTGTAGTTTGGAATTACTTTTTCAGCACCGTAGTAAGTCAGGGTCAAGATGGTTCCACCGTTCGGCATGAGCTTTTCAGCTTCGCGCGAAACCGCAACCAATGAATACGCACTGACATCAAGAGCAAGCTTGAAACCTGCGCGAGAAGTATCAACGAAGCGACCACCAAGATCGTCTTTGTTTGCGAATGCGATGGAGTGAACGAGGATATCAAAAGTTCCCCACTTCTCTTTCACAGTGTTGAAGAAAGAAGCAATCTGATCATCGTTCGACACATCCAGTGGTGCGATGATTTCAGCGCCAAGACTTTCAGCCAACGGACGTACACGTTTTTCGAGGTTCTCACCCAAGAAGTTGAATGCGAGTTTGCAACCTTGGTCATGCAACGCCTGGGCAATACCCCATGCAATTGAACGATCGTTAGCCAATCCGAGGATCAGCGCTTTTTTACCTGCTAATGGTTTGTTCATAAAATATAATTCCTATCGACTTAATCAACTCGGTTTACTGACAAGCAGGCAAACCGAATGTGGTGAACGTAGCACGAAAAGTCGGACTCATATAGGACAAAGGACAAACTGCAGCACCATCAACTAAAACCTGAAAAACAAGTGAACCAGTAGTGAAAAATGCGCCAATTGCTTGTCCAACATAAACGACATCACCTGATCTGACGTTGATGGATTGCATACCGTAAATACGGGTTGCTACTCGACCAGAATGAATCAGAGTTACAAAAGTCGAAGTGTAGCCTGGAACCTGACTGACACCGATTTCACCTACGATTGCGCGAGCTGGAGCCAAGTAGTTTCCAAAAGTCGAAGCAAAGTTATTGAAAGTCCAATAAGGTGCTGCCGAACTAAATCCTTGAGCCAAATTGGTATTAATACTTCCGGTAACGAAACTATTAATTGCCGGCAGTGTCGTACTGTTCAGAATTTCGATATTGTCGTTACTCGCAGTCGAGTTTCCACAAGCAACCAATTGAACAGAGAGTAAAGCAAGACCGAGAAGTTTAATCATTTTAGTTTTCATAGTTTGAAGCTCACTCCCAAATCAAAATCCATTGATGACATGAATGCACGTGAAACATAGAAAGTCACTGGCGTATGGCCAACAACATTGATGTTGTCTGCAACCTGATATTCGAAGCCCGGCTTCACTTGTGCTGCAAAATGCACTGACCAGTTAAAACTGGTTTGAGAAGTCACGTTGACAAAAGACGGTGCAAGCCCCGCGCCCACACCGATGGTGGAGCGTAGATCCTTGAATACGTTACCGCCGACTTCCAAGTTGGCAAGAATCGGAATCATCTTCAAGGAAGAGGAACCATCAGCTCGAATGCGATATCCGTTATAGCCTACGCTGAGATAATTTTTCACAGCCGGCTCGATGATCGGCTCAAAGTAAAAACTTGCGCCGAAACCAACCATGGAAGAATAACCGGAAGAGGTTGTACCCATTCCTACCGGATATTTCACGTTCGCTTCAATCTGCTCGAAGGCCTGAGCCTGAGCCATCCAAATTAAACCGAGTAATGCCAAGCATTTTGTTTTCATAAATCAAGGTTAACGCAAACTTACAAAGATTCAACCGCTATATCAATTTTAGCATTCGATAATTTAATGATAGCATCAACTCATGCAGATTCTTTTCGAAGACGAACACCTGATCGCCGTGAACAAACCTTCAGGCATACCTTCGAACACGCTTGAATCAAGTTCGATTGATTCACCCAGCATGGAAGAACTCGTCGCAAGACTCTATGCGCCAAACCCAGCATTCCTTCTTCACCGTCTAGATGTTGGCACCAGCGGTGTTCTACTGTTTGCAAAAAGCGAAGATGCGTTTGAAAAAATCAGGGACCTGTTTCGCCTGAAGAAAATTAAAAAAATCTATTGGGCCTATAGTGAAGAAGAACTGAAGCAGGAACTTCCACTTGAAATCACCCACTCGATCGCGCATCACCCGAAGAGCAAAAAAAGAATGGTGGTCATCGAGCCTGACAAAATGGCCAAACGCCCTCAAACTTTTTATCGCGGAAACCCCATTCCCGCACACTCGCGTATTTTATCGAGCACACCAGTGGAATGGCTCGGAAAACCACTTTTTCGCTATGAAGTTGAAATCATCACGGGCGTCATGCACCAGATTCGTGTGCACAGTCGTTTTGTCGGAATCCCCCTCATCGGCGACCCGATCTACGGCACCAAAAACGAAGACCCAATCTCTTCGTTTCCGAGACTGGGTCTTCATGCAAAAAAAGTGGAATTCAAATTGGGTAATTACTTATACCAAATTGAAGCCCCAGGCCCCTGATCGATTGCACGATAGGGATTATCAGCCAAATCAATCATATAAAGCGCTGGGTTCAAGTTCGCCTTGAATGTCGAATCAATCACTTTTGCTCCCGGATAAAAACCACCGCCGAACATGTTTTTCGGCGTGAGCTCAAATGTAAATGCAAACACACCGTAAGCGCCATACGCCCAGTCAGTCGTGTCACCACTGGCAATGTAAAGAGCACTGGATTGCTGAGGCTTATAGCCGTTCCAGCGAGACATTGTCTGAGCCATCGTTGAAAACACCTGCTGATCACGCTGATTTGAAATCGGTGAATAACTGTGACCCCAAGGGTACAAGATCAATTCGCTGTAGCTGTGATAGGAAAGCAACATCTTGATGTTCAGGTGATCAGAAATGAAATCACGAACCGCTTTTGATTCAGGTTCACTGAATGCCTCGGGCCCCATGTAGGTATCACTACCCGTGCTAGTGCTGGAACCACCGGTTCCCCACTGGTAACCGAAGTTACGATTCAAATCGACGCCCCAATTGGCATCACCGTTATTGCGGCGATTTTTGCGCCACATGTGGTAAGAACCACCATCAATGTCGAACTCGGCGCCATCTGGGTTCACCATTGGAATGATCCAGATATCACGCGAGGCGATCAATTGTGCAATCGCCGCTTCGTTTTGATGATCAAGCAAATACTCAGCAAGCATGAGTGGCACTTCAACCGTCAAATGCTCGCGTGCGTGGTGAGCGCCCATGAATGCAACTCCGGGCTTGGAACTGTGTCCATTTTCCAAGTCAGTCATGGAAGCATTGATGTGAAGTGCGATGAGATCGCGTCCTTCCCAAGACTTACCGATGGTTTCTAAACGTGAGATACGCGGATTTTTTTTCTGTAATTGGGCCAATACGATCTTCACTTCAGAAAAGTCATGAAACTTCTCATCGCCTGATGGAAACTGAGGTCCCTTCCCCAAGTTCTTGCCGAATTGAATTT
>CALPVV020000033.1 GCA_943327105.2 Nitrosovibrio sp. Nv4 | reverse complement strand
CAGAATTCTGATGTTTGACATAGCCCTAGAATGGACTAAATCTTCATTTCTTTCAATTTGAGAACTTCTTTTTCTCGAAGCAGCGTTGAAATCACAGGCCTAAATTTTTTTCTGCGGCTGCTGAATCCACAACGCTTTTTTCTTCAAGTAGCGAGACGATACTATTTTAAAAATACTGGCAGATTTGTCGATGCGCTTGAAATAATCATCCGGGTCTTCCGCGGTTCCTTTTTGAGTCCCATCTTCATCTCCTTCCCCTGAACCATTTCCAGCAAGACCGTCTTTGCCTGTTCCGTCTCCATTTGCATCAAACGAATATTCATTTTTAAGGTCACTGTTCACCGCAATGCCTGTAGAGCCATCTGATGAGGAACCAGCCGATGCACCTGCATTTCCCCCCGAAGACGCATACCCACCGGTTTTTGATTTTTCGCTACCATCTGAAGCACCATTTTCATTGGCATCGGCTTTACCCTTTTTGCCATTCTGATCACCCTCTGAACCCAAAAGGGCAGATCCAAGGCCGGCACCACTGCCTGCGCCACCGTATGCGGAACCGCCCATTCCACTTGATGCCAGCAAACCATTCTTACCAGGCTTGGTTGAACCTTTTTTCGACGCGGTTGATTCACTTGCATTTCCCGCCGTCATTGCAGAGCTTTCACTACCACTATCACCACCGGTTTGATTCGATGCATGCTCAAGAAATTCTTGTTTGTTTCCATCAAAATGGCTTTCAAGTTCGAGCGAACTCTGTGCCAAATTAAGTCCATTGTTTGCGCCTATCACCGAATCACCAGAAATAGAATTAAACCCGGCGGCACATTCTTTAGGTGGGCTCGACACACAACACATCGAAGCCTTTTGAGTGCCTTTTCCCAAAGGGATTCCATCATACCCCATGCAGCCATAGTCCTGAGTCACATCAATACGATAAAAAGAGCTATCGGCATAAGCATAATCAGCAACAAAGAATAGAAGCATTAAAATTCTCATCGCCTACTCCTTCAAATTCTTTGGTTTGTTCGGGATATCAATGTCATCACAAACATTCTTTCCCGATTTCACATTGCCCGCTTGCATACAAATGTCTTTTCGAATTATTTTTTCCACCATGGCGGCAAAGCCCGTATTATTCGTCATTTTAGCTGGCTGCGCGGCTGAAATCTGGCTTTGAAAATTTTCGGCGTTTGATACATGTAAAACCGAAATCCAATTCCAACCATCCCAAGAGGAAATTGATTGTGACTCTTTGTCGATCATGCTTTGGAAAAAAACATTTACAGGCTTGCCTGATTCCAGCGAGAAACGGGATTTCTTCACACATTTACGACGATTTTCACCGCCACAATTCTTACAAGATTCGGGCCCCCTGTCTTGAATATCGGTGTAATACTGCTCACCATCCAGCATGCATGAGGTGAAACAGGAATAAGACTTGTTTGCCCTCAGCCACCTAAAGAACTTTTTAAATGGCCAAAAATCAAGAAGCCGAGCTAGTAACCCCATCAGGTTACTGTTATCAGAACAATGGTTGAGTAATTTTTTGAATTCACCACTCGAACCGCTTTTACTACTGCCATCTGCGATGAAAATATCTTTAAACAACTGATCATGCATGGTTTTGGTTCGTTCCATCACCTCATAAACAAGCATATTCGGCGTGGCAACAGCGTTCAATGCAAGCTGAGCTTTTGCAAGCGTGCACACGCGGTGAACCGGGTCAGTGATGATTAGACCATTGATTGTTTTACAGGATTCAACAATCGATTGCGAGGAAGTATGACATGCTTCCTTCGCCCTGCCATTCAATTTCAATACCTCGGTTCGAACCGATTCCAAACTATTCGCTAATGCCTGTCCCTGCGCCGCTGACTTGATCACATCATCGAGGTTACTGAGATCTGGTTTCAGTGCTTTTTCAATTTCATATGCGTTCCTTCTCAGTTCCCATGGCAGTGCGCCTTGAACCCAAGAAAACCAACGCTTCCCGAGCTCGCCTTCATAAACGATCTTTGATTTATACTGAGATCTTGAAGCATGAAGAATTTTAGGAAACTCGCCGCAAGGAAGCTTTAAGCCTACTTTTTGCTGATCAATCTCACCTGTTTCTGGTGAGGTCAGTTTGTCGCCAACCACACTACAGATCGGGTACGGAAGATCGTTGCCTACGACCTTGCTCGGGTCGGTCATCTTTGTTGGGTCTTGATTGAGATCAATGTCTTTATTGAGATAGTAATAGCCGTAGATCTTCCATGAAATCATGCTTTTCATGTTATTAAGAAGATCTTTTCTCAAAGCTGAACATTTCGGCAGGATCGATTCGCAGACCTCGGCAGCCTTTGCATTGGCAACTTTCCCCGAATCATCGATACAAGGAAGAGCAAATTTTGAGGAAGCGAATGAAGAATGACTCACCCCAAAGAACAGCAATAGTGCAA
The DNA here is from genome assembly GCA_943327105.2 of Nitrosovibrio sp. Nv4. Taxonomy (GTDB): domain Bacteria; phylum Bdellovibrionota; class UBA1018; order UBA1018; family CAIMNF01; genus CAIMNF01. The sequence goes on along the minus strand of CALPVV020000033.1, from coordinate 20,665 downwards.
ATATCCCGAATGTTTTTTTCATTTATCCCCCGATAAACTTAAATACACATAAACCCCTATTCCCTATTTTAATGGTCGGGGATACAATAATCAATATGGGGTCTCACTTTAAACAAATTTCATTTACTTTTATATTCATCACTCTCTCAATCAACTTGAGTACTGCTATGGCCGATGAAGGTGAGGAATTCTTCAAAGCCTTGAGAAAAAACCCGAATGCAACGCCTGAAGAAATTCAGAAGCTCAAGTACGAAACCTATGACAAGGCCATCTTCAAAAAAAATGATGAACTAAACAAACAAAACGCTGAACACACAAAAAAAATTGAAAGCATCAAGCCACCCAAAATTAATGATGAAGACGACGACAAGGCCCCTCCTGGTACCAATGCAAAACTAGTCGCTGGAAAACCAACAGCGACCGGAAAGACAGCAGCGACCGAAAAGCCAGCAACTAGCCCACCGAAAACGTCATCGAGCACTGCTAAAACTGTCCCAACCCCATCAAAGACAAGTGGCGATTCAGGGCCAGTGAAAGTCGACAGCAACATGCCTGAAGAAATGGAATTTTCAGGATCAACCGATGAGGACGCGGAAACCCACGCGCCCGAGAAAACAAAAAAGGCCGATGCTTCCGCACCGGCCCCGACTAAAAAATAATCTTCAATCGATCACTTCGTAGAAAGTGACTGATTGACCGGCAAAGAAGAAAGCCAGTCTTTCATGACATTGATCGACTCTTGAATGAACGGATTCTTGAGCCACAATTCACGACGCCCCTGAGCAGTGTTACCCTTTTCTTTTTTCTCTTTGCGCTTGTCTTTGTCTTTGCCTGACTTTTTCATGATGTCAGCAACTTTGACCCAACCTTCGTTTTTCTTGATCTCTTCCAGGTCTTTCAAGATTTCCTTGAATTCAGTATGATCAGCGACGCGCTTAGAAGACTTCTCTTTGAGCATCTTCACCAATTCTGGCGAGATTGGCTTCCACGCTTCAGCAGCATTACTGCTATTGGCGCGATCAGCGGTAATGAATGGTTCGGTTTTAGCCGGTGGCAGGGCGTAATCCATATACTGCTCACCCATATCGTCGATATCAAGGTAAGTCGGCATCGAAACATCCGCGCTCACACCGCCAAATTGAGTTGAAACTCCGCCTGGCAAGTAGAACATCTGGGTAGTGAGCTTCATCGCACCCCACCCCATCGGAAGCGGGTTCAGAACCTGTACACTTCCTTTTCCGTAAGTGTGGTCACCACCCACGATCAAAGCGCGCTTATAGTCTTTCATTGCACCCGCAAGAATTTCGGAAGCTGAAGCACTTTGACGCGTAGTTAGAATCATCAATGGCCCGTTATAGGCGATTTTGTTTTCTTCATCAGCCAGGATGTCACGGTTTTTCTTGCCGTCCATAGTTGCCACTACGGTTCCTGTTTTCAAAAACAAGCCCGCGATTCTGACTGCGTCTTGCAATAGACCTCCTCCATTGGTTGAAAGATCAAGAATCATCCCATCGACTTTTTTAGCCGCGGCTTCTTCAACCAATTTTTTGAGATCGTGATAGCAATCACGGGAATTCTTGTCAGACCCGCCATAGAATGAAGGCAAATCAATCATGGCAACCTTCACCTTGCGTGCACCTACTTTGTAATCCAGATACTCGATTTTTGCGGCCTGTTCTTTCATATCAACCTTGTCACGCGTGATGGTCACATTGAAAGTGCTGCTGCTTCCACCCTTTTGACGAACAACGGTCAACGTCACTTTGGTACCTTTTTTTCCGCGAATCATTTTCACGACATCGGAAAGGTCCATATCGACGATCGATACAGCCTCTTTAGCGTCTTGAGCCACTGCAATGATTTTGTCTTTCGGTTGAAGCGCTTTCTGACGGTCGGTGCTTCCGCCGGGAATGATTTCCTGAACAATCGTGTAACCATCGTCACTACTGAGTGAAACACCGATGCCTTCAAGTGAAAGGTTCATGCTGATCTTGAATTCTTCAAGTTGCTCGGCAGGCATGTAATCAGAGTGCGGGTCAAGCGCATGGGCAAATGACTCCATAAACAGATTGATCATCTTGCTTTGGTTCATTTCCTTGGTGCGTTTGATCGTGAGTTCATAGCGCTTGAGCAATTGCTGTTTTGCTTTATCAAATTTCACATCACCCGCCATGATCGTTGCGACCTGGGTTTGAACCGCATCTTCAAGCAACTTCTTTTTTTCATCCACACTGGTCGGATACTCGCGTTTTTTCGTATCCGTCTGGTAACGAACGCTTTCGTTCAGTTTGAAATCACCCTTGAGTCGGTCAGATACGATTTTTTGATTCTCAAGTGAGCGGGCAATCAAGGTACTTGAAATATCATTCAGTACCGAGCAATTACCGTTTTTCATTGATTCAAAAAGATCGCCCAATTGTTTTGAGATGCGATCAGAATCAGATTTGAATAATAACTGTTTATTCGGATCGACGAACTTTAAAAACAAATTCACAGTTCGTGATTTTACCTCGGTGTTCAGCTGATTCACTGAAAAGTGATTGCCTAGAAACACCGCCATCAATGCCGGCACGGCTTGACATTGAAGCGTTTGCGCAGAAACAGTGGTAGATGCGATCAGAATGAAGAATGCGGCCGTCAAACGGAAGATTTTGTTCATATCCGTTCATTTTCGGTCTTTTTACAATTTATCGCAAGATCTCATTCAACACACGGCCCTCAGATTGTGCAGGTGGTAGCACACCAAGCACGGAAGAAAGCGTCGGCGCAATGTCGACAATGTTTACAATTTGACGATAAGTGCCGGGTTTGAAAGTTTTACCCCAAAAAGCCAAGGGCACATACCGGTCATACGAATACATGGTCATATGAGTCAGAGGATAAGAGTCACTATAAAAGAACGGCTTCAACTGAATGAGCATGTCACCACTGCGAAAACTTAATGTGCGATCAAGCACAACCCCATATTCACCGGCCGGCACTTTGCGTTCACGCATGATTTCATCTCTAGACCACACTTCATCTATGTAATGTTCCTTGACCAATCGTTTGCGGGCCGCTTCTACCACTTGCGACATCGTTACTTTTGCACCTTCCAGAGCCATAGGGTTGAAGTAAGCTTGAAATTCAGTAAAAGCGAGCAACCATTTACCCTCTTTCGGTTTACCGAAATCAGTATTCAATGCGTCTTCAATGATTTTAGGAACCAGATCTTCAGGAATGTTTTCTGATGGCAGGCGTTCGATCGGCAAGTGTTTCGGGTGAGGAGGGGTACCATGATCACCGGTCAAAACCACAAATACATCATCAAGACCTTTAGGAAGTTTTTTTGCCAGCTTATTCAAGAAATCGGCAATCAACTTATCTTCTTCAAGAGTCATGGATTCCATGTGCTGATCATTTGGCCCGATCTGGTGACCAAGATAATCATGACTGGAAAGACTGATCAAAAGAAGGTCGGTGTCTTTTCCCTTACCCAGCTTCATTTCATCGACAGTAGCGAGCGCCAATTTGAAAGTTTCACCAATCGCCCACGGAGTGCGAATCGAATCTTTAGTGCAATAATGAATATTTTGGTAAGGACCCCATGAAAACTTTTCCTTGATGAGTGGTTTGATCATCGCGTTTTGTTTTTTGACAAACTCAGGAAGACTGCTTTTGTAAAAATCACTCGTCACCCACTGGCAGGTTTTTTCATCAAACCAAAACACATCGTCGGCACGCTTTCCGCCAAGCAGGATCGCCGCACGATCTTTAATGGCGATACTCACCACTTTTGAAGGGCGATCAATATTCTTCAACTCATCACCCACCGTAGTCGCATTGAAGTTTCTAGGTGAAGCCCCATATTTCGCGCTCGACACCACTCCGTCTGAACCGATGATTTTAACCCGATCGTCTTGAACACAATAGGTGTCTTTTTTGGTCTCACGATCAAAGAACCAATTGATCGAAATATGGTGGCGGTAAGGGTAAGCGCCCGAAAGAATCGCTGCATGCCCAGGACCAGTCATGTCTTGAAACAGGCCATGATCAGCAAGCGGGAAATAAGCCCCTTTTTGCATGATGGCCTTATAGCCATTCGCCTTCGCTGGAAGAAACTTTTCTTCAAATCTCATCAAGTAATCGGCCCTGAATTGATCGACCACCAAGACCACTCCTAATGAGTAAGGACGAGGTGATGCCTCTGAAAAAACAGGGGTTAAGCAGCCTAAGAGTGCGATAAGAGTGAATAAATTTGCCATCATCCCCTGATTTTCTCCCTGACCCACCACAAGGGTCAAGTAAGAACGTTGAACTGGGCGATAAAGTATTAATTAAAATAATGGATTTTTATCTTTTAAACTAATTACATTTGGTGTTTATTGTTTGACGAAATTAGGAGGCAAAGGAATGAAAAAGCCAGTCGTTATCTTAGGGTTATCTCTCGTATTGAGTGCTTGCGGCCAATCTCAAATCGCAACTCAACCGACCCATAAATCAACTTCTCCTCAACCAGTAAATCAAGAATACTCAGTCAGCCAATCTCGCATCATTGGTTCCAACGAAATGATCAAAGTCAAAAAAGACGGCTCAAACGTAGAAGGCAATCTTCGTGGCTATCTTGACGCTTTTGGAATTCTCTCTATCGGTGGTGGCGTTTGCACCGGAACTCACATCGGTAATGGTTACGTTTTAACCGCAGGACACTGTATTTTACCGGAAGGCCAAGAAGGCGTTCGCATGAACCAAGAATGCGGAAACATCAGCATGTATTGGGGCTATCGCGGATCTCCTGAAACAGGCGCTCCAAAACCACTCGTAAACATGGTCAGCCAATGCGCTAAAGTAATTTATGCTGAGTTGAACAACAAACCGGGCAAAGAATCAAAAGACTTCGCAGTTTTGAAAATGAACAGTGCTCCGTCGGCATTCATCAGACTTTCAACTTCTGGCACGCGCGCTTCAAACGGCACCAAACTTACCATTTTCGGCTACCCACAAGGACGCCCACTCGAATGGTCACAATACTGCAAAATGGATTCACTCCAAGGTGAACCGGCACGCTTCGCTCACGTTTGCGATACCGAGCCAGGTAACAGCGGCAGCACCATTCTTGCCATCAACTCTTCGGGCGTTCCTTACGTTATCGGGATTCACGATGCAGGCTCCGAAAACTTCAATATCGGAACCCACCTTGCTGATGCCATGATGACGATGAAAGCCAAGATCAATTTCAACCTGATCACCGCAACGAGTTCTCTTTAATTGATCTGATTTACTCAAATTAACCGAATTCTGTATTCACAAACTCGGGTTTTTCGACTAAATTCGCCTTCATGAAAAACATTACGATTCGTGAAGTATCAGGTAAAAAAGGCACCGATGAATTCATCGATGTAGTTTGGAAAATCTACGACCAAAAGACTTATCCAACCTGGGTTCCACCTCTCCGCATGGCGGTTTACGAGGCGCTTGATACTGTTAAGAATCCATTCTTCAAACGCGCGTCGCTAGCCATGTACATTGCAGAAAAAAACGGTCAAGTCGTTGGCCGTATTGCCGCAATCGAAAACAAGGCTCACAATGAATTTCACAACGACAAAGCCGGCTTTTATGGTTTCTATGAAGCCATTGAAGACCAAGATGTTGCCAATGCACTTTTTCAAGAAGCTGAGAAATGGCTGAAGGCTCGTGGCCTCACCAGCATGATGGGTCCAATGAACCCATCTACTAACCACGAATGCGGTCTCTTGGTGCGCGGTCAGAGCCAGCACCCAACCTGCATGACTACTTGGAACCCAAAATACTTTGAAGCTCAACACGACCAATACGGCCTCACCAAAGCCAAAGACCTCGTTGCTTACATCGTGAAGCGCGAGAAGAACGTAGAACTTCCTGAGAAAGTACAACGCTACGTGAAAAAACTTCGCGCTGAAAACTCTCGTGTGATCTTCCGTGATTTTGATGTGAAGAACTTCGACGCTGAAGTCGACAAATGTTACGAAGTTTACAATTCCGCGTGGGAAAAAAACTGGGGCTTCTTCCCGATGACTCACGAAGAATTCAAATTCGCCGCAAAAGACATGAAAATGTTTCTAGATCCGAAAATGGCATTCATGGCCGAAGTTGACGGCAAACCTGCTGGCTTCATGCTCGCTATGCCTGACTTCAACCATATCTTGAAACGCATTCCATCGGGCAAACTTCTTCCGACCGGAATCTTCACCTTATTGATCGGTAAGTTGATCTTCACTCCTCCGACCTTCATTAAAAAACTATTCGGAAAATTCTTACCACCAAGATCAGTGCGCATCATTACTTTGGGCGTGAAGCCTGAATTCCGCGGTGGTGGAATCTTTGCATTGTTCACGTTTGAAGCGTTTGAACGTGCTCACAAATACGATTACATCGCCGGTGAAGCATCATGGATTTTGGAAGACAACGTTGCCATGAACAAACCATGGCAAGACATGGGAGCTCCGCTTTACCGTCGTTGGAGAATCTACGAAAAACAGCTCTAATTCAATTTCCGAGAGTCAATTCGGCATATCCGTAAGGAAATACGCCCGTAACAGGGGTACCATCCTGGCGGACAAATACACTATCAGACATAGGGAGAGCCTCGCCCTTAAACCAGGATTCACCTTCTGTAATGCGCTCTTCTTTTAGGCGAAGTTCCATTTGATATGCAAGCGGCATGGGCTCTTCCAAGTCTCGTTGCAGACGAATGCGTAAATAAGGAGTCTTCGTCACTGATGTAATCGGATCAGGGTTCACCCATTCCACTGCCCCCACGCCATGCGGTAGGCCGCCATTCAACGGGTTATTGATGTTTCTGGGCTTACAGACCAATTGCCAGAAATCTTTGAGCGAAAGCTTGCAGTTCTCATCTTGAATCGACCAATTCATCATGAAGAGGCTCTTTTCGGAAAGAGCGGTCAATAGGCCTGCGTTTTCGGTGATGAGCTTGCCACGGATTTCACTGGATGCATCATCATCAAGGCCCTCGATTTGACGTATTTTTTTCTTATTCGAACTAAGAATGTTTGTTTGATCAAAAACAAATTTCCACTCTTCAGGAGAAAAATTCTTTTCAAACAATACAACAAAGAGTTCCCTGATTCGCTTATGCTTCAACTCTGAAACACTGCGAGCAACTCCATTACGCCCGGGAAGCGTTGAGGTAACGGGCTCTGATTCGTTCTTTTTCCCACAAGCCGTTAAGGCGAGCATCAAAATCAAAATCGCTGATTTCATATCGAGTTTCTTCATCATTAGCCTCAAAAAAACATGGTCCCTTGCAATTGAATTACAGGTTCAGCAATTGCGTTTCTGCCGACAATCGGCAACCCCACGCCTAGCTCAGCGGCTGCCGGAAACAAGAACCCGCCCTCGAGAAAACTCTGAATCGAATTCAAATCAATCGAAGCGTAAGTCGAAAAAAGCGAGGAACCGGTTTTTTCTTCAGCATAACCATAAAGATCTGGTGAATATTTGCTACCACTCCAACTCTCATTCCACCTTTGCTTCCAATCGAGACCGAAACTCAAACCTACCCAGCGCGGAAACAGATAACGCATCTGAACCTGTCCTTGCAATTGATCTCCGCCGGCAACCCAGACCTGTTCATCGAGATACTCATTCAATTCATCTGCATTATCTTTTGGCAATCGTCGCCCTTGCTGAGCCGGAAACAAGTGAGTCGCAGTCACTGACGTATTGAACTGAAAAATACTCCATTGTTTCTGAGCTGCGTATTTCAACCCAACCCCTAAACGATGATCGCCTGCCTTAAGACCATACAGATCTTGCAGACTGAGATCGGTTGCGGTCGGTAAAATCACAAACGGCTGAACTTGCGATTGGAAACTGAAACCGGAATTCAAGACTTTCACGACATTGATTCGGGCATCACCAAAAACGTTTTTCTTTAGCGTTGTATTCCATTCATAACCGCTTCGATAAAGTTTATTTTCAAGACTCGTGGACAGGGCGACTTCAAATTCTTTTGCAACTGACGTCTGGTCAGAATCACGAAGCTTGGCGAGGAACGCCTTCATCTTTTCACTTTGAACAAAACGATAGTTTGCGTTGAGATTAAATTCAATCACGGGAAGGTTGAGATAAACCCCAACGGTATCAGTCACGCCATAGCCAATAACCGGCACTTTTCCATTCACCGAACCCGTCATCGAACCTTCAATGGCACCAACAGTATCAGCCAAATCAACACCGTTTGAAAGAAACATACCGGCAAGCTGAGCCCCCCGAACGGGTTCATCTTGCACAATGGTATTCACTTTCACTTCCCGATTGAGATTGCTCGAAAGCGATTTGGAATCACCTTCTTTAGTGAACATGCGATCAAGCGATGACTGCACACCCACCACTGAAATCAAAATACGCCCCTGTGGAAGCGTACCGGTTTGCTCACGTAGATAAGACGACATCATCTGGGCATGTGAATCGCCAGATGCCACCAATAAGACTAATAGAGCAGAAAGGAACAACTGCTTCATTCAGAGATATCTTTAAGCAATTCTGCCGCAGCTTTTTTATCTTTCGTGATTTCAAGCTGTAACGAAAGCAAAGGTTCATTCAGGTATGGGTTGAAAAAGTTATCCGGTGTCTCGATCATTTTTTGTAAAACCTTGATCGCTTCATCGTTCTTGCCGTTCACATCCAGAATGCGTGCATAAGAAAGATGGTTCATCGAAAAGCCAGGTGCCTTTGTATAGGCTTCCTTCAAAAGTTTTTCTGCCAGAGTTTTATCTCCACCGGCAATCGCAGGCATTTGAGTGTGCATGATTCCTAAAACACGAGGCGGACCAAAGAAGTGAATTGATGAATCTTTTTGAATCGCCAAACGAAGATCAGATTGAATTGCACCAATAGCTCTGAAAGTGTGGGTTGGAATGGCAGAGCCTCTGTCTTTTTGAAAAACATCAAAACTCACCATGCATGCACGCCAGTAAGGAAGATCAGCGGAATCAGGAAAGTTTTTTGAAAGCTCTTTCACTAGGGCCAGCCCCTTATCAATCGCTTCACGTTCAATTTTAGTTTTAGGGTAGTCATTTACAACTGCAGAAAGAGCCACAAATGAGCGAACGAAAATCTTTTTTTGATCTTCAGAACCGGCCTCTGAACCGGTCACCAGTTCCTGATAGCAATCAGCCGACTTCAGTGCATCTGAACCGCGATGAGAATAGAGTAAATCGCAATCAGCCAAAGTAGACGCTTGCGCAGTGATCATAAGCCCTAGAAACCCAAATAATCCGACTAAATGTTGCATAGCAAGAACGCTATGTTTGTCTTTAAGAATTGGCAACCAAAAAAGGGCCTTTCATGCCTCATACGCACCGCACAAAGTGGCTACTTTATCAAGTTTTGCTGAGGTCTTCACTTGAAGCACCGCTTAATCGATCTTACGATCAACTCATGCTGATCTATGAAGTGAATGTGTTTGTAAATGAAGACCGGGCCCAGGAATATGCTGAGTTTTTAGATCATCACATTCGCGACATTTTAAAAATCAAAGGGTTCATCAAAGCTGAATTGTTTTCAGAGCTTATCGACTCATCAACGCCAACGCCTGAACCCAAACAGGCTCATTTTGCCATTCACTATCATGTGGAAACGGAAGCCGACTTGCAGAACTACTTCAATCATCACGCCTCAGCGATGAGAAAAGATGCAATTGATCGATTCGGCAACAGCTTTAGCGCCAAACGCAGAAACCTGATTTCAATTCAAAAGTTCAACTGAACTATTCGATGTCTTTGATGAAGAAATAACCGATCGGATTAATGTTGAACCCCTTCACCGTCTTGGCCACCAACGCTTCGTTTTCTTCATAATAAAGCGGCAAGATGGCAGCATCTCTCACCTGAAGCAGGGATTGAGCTTCACGGTACATTTTTTCACGCTTCAACGAGTTCCATTCTTCGCGGCCCTTTTTAATGTTCTCATCAAATTTTGGGTCTGAATAAAGAGTCAGGTTATTTCCCGTTTTTGATTCAAACAGACCTAGAAAACTATCACCATCCGGATAGTCCGCCGCCCAAACCATCATCATCATCGGAAAACTTCCGGTCGACACCTGATTGCGATACACCTTGTGGTCAAACTGCAAGATCTGAACGTTCGTCAACCCCAAGTTCTTCTTCAATTCGCTTTGAATATACTGGGTCATGATTTTAGGTCGCTCAGAATTCCTAGCAATGAGTTCGATTTTTGCATCGGGCTTCACACCCGATTTTTTAAAAAAATCTTTGGCCTTTTCCACATTGAATTCGGCCGTGATTTTCGGATCATACCCCACCACCTTCGGAGGAATGATCGTGCTTGCCACTTTCTGTGAACCGTTCAAAATTCCTGGAATAGGACGACGGTCAACTGCGTGAGCAACCGCAAGTCGGAGGTTTCGGTTTTCCATGATCGTGCCCTTCACCTTGAAACCCAAGTAATAGGTTTTCAAATAAGGAAACGTCACGAATTCCTGCATCGGACGGGCAATCTTCAAATCATCAGGCGAAAAGTCCTGCATCATTTGAATTCCACCGGTTCGAAAAACATTCAAAGAAGTGGCGCTGTCTTTGATGATCAAGCCCACCGCCTCGGTCACGCTTCCAGACTTGCGCCAGTAATTCGGATTCTTTTTTAAAATGATCTTGGTCTGAACTTGATAAGTATCAAGCAAATATGGCCCAAGGGTAACCAGCTTGCCGGCCTTTGCCCAGCGGGTTCCCCCCGCATTGACCTGATCGATTCGAATCGGAAACAGCGGCCAAAACCCAGTCAGATATTGAAAGTATGCAACCGGTTTTTTAAGGGTCACTACCAGGGTGTGGTCATCTTTTGCAATGATCGCTACTTTTGAAAAATCACCACTGGTTGCCTTACTGAATTCTTCCGCACCCACCACATCATAAAGCAAATAAGCATAAGGAGCCGCCGTTGCCGGACTCAACAAGCGCTTCCAACCATCAACAAAGTCTTGAGCCTTGAGAGGTACACCATCAGACCACTTGACCCCTTTACGAATCACGAACGTATAGGACCGTTGATCCTTACTGATGATCACTTTTTCAGCCAAGCACCCTTTTGGCTTGAGCGACTGATCCACCTCGGTCAAACCTTCCATGATGTTCATCATGAACGGAGTTTCAACCATGGTACTGGCCAAGTGCCAATCGAAGGTCGAAGGCTCAGCCATTAACCTGAACTTGAAAACCGATGCAAACGATGAAGTGGAAATGCCGCATAACGCGACAAGAATCAGTAGATGCTTCATGCTAAAACGATATAGCAGTTGAATAAAAAGTGCTATGCTCCTTTTATGGCTGCGAACGCATACTACCCGAACCTTTTTGCCCCCCTCGACCTTGGCTTCACCACGATTAAAAATCGTTTCGTGATGGGGTCGATGCACACCGGTCTTGAAGATCGACTGAAAAATGTCGAAGAACTGAAAGAATACTTTCTCGAACGCGCGCGTGGTGGCGTAGGTCTGATCATCACTGGCGGTTATTCACCGAACTTTTTGGGCCGACTCACTCCGTGGGGTGGTTCATTCACTTCATCCAGATCGATTCGCGCGCACAGGTCCCTGACCGATGCCGTTCATCAAACCGAATCTAAAATCTGTTTGCAATTACTGCATGCCGGACGTTACTCATTTCACCCGCTTTTGGTGGCTCCATCAAAGATCAAGTCACTGATTTCACCGTTTACTCCGTTTGAAATGCCAAGCTGGCTTGTCAACTCAACCATCAACGATTTTGCCGATGCTGCTCTTAATGCAAAAAAAGCGGGCTATGACGGTGTCGAAATCATGGGGTCTGAAGGTTATCTCATTCATCAGTTTTTTTCTGAGCGCACGAACAAGCGTACTGACGAATGGGGCGGAAGCCTTGAAAAGCGCATGCGTTTTGCAACCGAAATCGTCTCTCGCACCCGCGCGAAAGTCGGCCCTAACTTCATTTTGATTTTCCGAATCTCACTCCTTGATCTTGTTGAAAAAGGCGCAACCTTCGGCGAGACCCTGTTGTTCGCAAAAGCACTTGAAAAAGCAGGGGTCACCATATTCAACTCCGGCATCGGCTGGCACGAAGCACGAATTCCGACAATCGCATCGATGGTGCCAAGAGGTGCCTTCAGCGAAATCACTTCAAAGTTCAAAAAAGAACTGAATACACCATTCATCGCCACCAACAGAATCAATACACCTGAAATTGCCGAAGGAATTCTTGAACGCGGCGAGGCCGACCTGGTTTCGCTTGCGCGCCCGTTTCTGGCTGATGCCCGATTTGCCGAGAAAGCAAAAGCCGGACAAGCTGAATCCATCAACACCTGCATTGCTTGCAACCAGGCTTGCCTTGATCACATCTTCGGTAACAAAAAAGCATCCTGCCTGGTAAACCCTGCTGCCGCAGAAGAAAGCAAATGGCTACCTGAACTCGCACAAAAAAGCTCAAAACAAAGGCGTGTTGCCGTGATTGGCGCAGGCCCTGCCGGCTTGAATGCCGCACTGGTATTGCTCAAGCGCGGTCACCTCGTCACTGTATTTGAAAAAAGTGCAGAACTCGGCGGACAATTCAATTTGGCTTCAATGGTTCCAGGCAAAGAAGACTACCGCGAAAGCATTCGTTACTGGAAACACGAGATCGAAACTCTCGGCGGCACTATTCTCTACCAACAGGCAATTACCGATGAAAACGCAGGCGAATCTCTAGCCGATTTTGACCACGTCATCCTTTCTACTGGTGTAAAACCAAGAAAAGTAGATCTTCCCGGCATTGAAAACCCGATGGTTTATTCTTATGAAAAATACCTTCGCGGACTTTATGACGGGTCGATCAAACCCGCAGCCAACATTGCCATTATCGGTTCAGGCGGCATTGCGGTCGATACTGCAACAGCGATCTTGAAACACGAACACACCCTTTCACATCAGCCAGAAACGCGTGAAGAATATTTTAATGACTGGGGAATTCGCCCAGAACTGCGTGGAGGGTTGGACACCAAATACGTTCCGCCCCGTTCTCCGATCAAGATCACCCTTCTTCAACGATCAGAAGGCGCTCTCGGCAAGGGACTGGGCAAGACGACGGCATGGGCTCATCGCATGTTTTTGAAACGCAGTGGCGTTGATCACATCAAGCATGCCGAGTATGTCGAAGTCACCAATGAAGGCCTCTGGATCAAGAACAAACAGGGCGAATTGAAATTGATTCCCGCAGCACAAGTCATCACCTGTGCGGGGCAAGTATCAGAGAACGCACTTGCGCTTTCCCTGCAAAAAAATGGCAAATCATTTTCAATTGTGGGTGGAGCCAAACTCGCCGGTGAACTTGATGCAAAACGATCCATTCGCGAAGCATGGGAAGCGGCAATTCAAATTTAAAAACGATTAAATACTCAGCGCGAGTACTTTCAGTCGTCGAATCACGTCGCGAATCTCAGCTGCTTTTTCAAACTGAAGGTTGACCGCGGCTTCTTTCATCTCTTGTTCCATTTTCTTGATAACATTCGGAACCTTTTCAAGAGTGGTAAAGCGATCTCCGAGAATCGCCTTCACAGCCTCAATGCGTGAAAACTCATCGGTATAATCGAGCATCACTCCATCAGCACCACCAAGTGCGGCACGAAGTTGAGCCTGAACTTCAACCTGAAGATTTTTGATCGACTTCGATTGCTTGTCTTTACCTTCATTTTGAGCCGCCATGGCAGCTGCAGCCGAGGGCCATAACCCCTGCCCAAATTCCATCTCTGAATCGGGGCGAATGGATTCAGCAATTTTCTTTTCAATTGTTTTAGGCGTAATGCCCATTTTTTCATTATGGGCAATTTGAATGGCACGACGGCGTTTCGTTTCTGAAATCGCTTTTGCCATACTATCGGTGACCTTATCGCCGTAAAGAATCACAAAGCCTTTTGAATTTCGGGCAGCACGACCAATCGTTTGAATCAGTGATCGTTCTGATCTCAAGAAACCTTCTTTATCTGCATCCAGAATTGCAACGAATGAAACTTCAGGTAAATCCAAACCCTCTCTCAACAAGTTGATCCCGACCAGTACATCGAAAATTCCCAAACGCAGATCACGCAGAATCTCAATCCGCTCTAGCGTCTCGATTTCCGAATGCAGGTACTTCACCTTGATTCCTTTTTCGGTGAGAAATTTCGTCAGATCTTCTGATAACTTTTTAGTCAGGGTCGTGACCAGCACCCGTTCTTTAAGTTCAACTCGTTTTCTGATTTCTACCAGTAAATCATCAACCTGATTTTGAGCCCCACGCACTTCTACTACCGGGTCTAACAGCCCTGTCGGACGAATCACCTGTTGTGCTACTTCACCCTTGGTCAGTTCCATTTCATAAGGCCCTGGCGTTGCTGAAACATAGACACATTGATTGAGTCCCGCTTCCCATTCCTGAAAGTTAAGCGGACGGTTATCAAGCGCTGAAGGCAGGCGAAAACCATGCTCTACCAAGTTCATTTTGCGGGCCCGGTCACCTCGATACATTCCACCAATCTGAGGAACGGTGACGTGACTCTCATCAATGATACAAAGCCAATCATCGGGGAAATAATCAACCAATGTTGGTGGTGATTCACCGGCATTACGACCGGTCAGATGGCGGGAATAGTTTTCAATTCCCTGACAAAAACCAATCTGTTCCATCATCTCAAGATCGAACATGGTTCTCTGCTCAAGTCGCTGAGCTTCGACCAACCTGTTGGCTTCCTTTAATTCCTGTAATCTTTCTTTGAGTTCGATACGAATCGACTCCATTGCCCTTTTGCGATTGTCGAGCGTAGTCACATAGTGACTGGCCGGATAGATCGTCACGCGTGGAATTTTCTCTATTCTGGTACCTCGAAGTGGGTCAAAGGTGGAAATCACTTCGAGTTCATCACCAAAGAACTCAAGCCTCACTGCGACTTCTTCTTCATAAGCCGGATAAATCTCAACCGTCTCACCACGCACCCTGAAAGTACCGCGATGAAAATCAACATCATTTCGCTTGTATTGAATCTCAACCAATTTCTTTAAAACTTCTTGGCGTTTGTATTCCTTGCCGGTTTCTAGAAAGAGAATCAAACCTTCATATGCTTCGGGACTACCAAGACCATAGATACAGGAAACAGACGAAACAATGATCACATCATTCCGCTCAAGCAACGAACGGGTAGCCGAGTGCCTGAGCTTGTCGATTTCTTCATTGATCTGGGAATCTTTTTCGATGTAGGTGTCGGTGTTGACGATATACGCTTCTGGTTGGAAGTAGTCATAATAACTGACAAAGTACTCAACCGCATTTTCAGGAAAGAAAAATTTGAATTCCGAATATACCTGCGCTGCCAAGGTTTTGTTCGGACATAGAATCAAAGTCGGGCGGCCGACTTTTGCAATCACGTTTGCCATGGTGAAAGTTTTACCCGAGCCAGTGACTCCGAGAAGAGTCATCGCCTTCTTACCCGCTTCAATACCCGTTACCAGTTTTTCAATGGCTTGAGGCTGGTCACCCGTAGGTTGAAACTCGAGGTTCAATTTGAATTTTTTATCGGTAAACACTGGCATTTTTTAAGCATAACGGTAGAATCGTGGACTATGAAAGTACTTTTGCTTGAAAACATTCATCCCATCGCACGAGACCTTTTTTTGAAGGAAGGCTTCCACGTTGACACCCTGAAAGGTGCCCTCACCGAAGACGAACTCATTCAAAAACTCCCGGGTTATGACGTGCTTGGCATTCGAAGCAAAACCTTTCTGACACCTAAAGTTTTTGAAGCTGCCAAAAGCGTCACTTCAGTCGGCTGTTTTTGTGTCGGCACCAACCAAGTCGATCTACAAGCAGCACGCAAAAGCGGAACCGTAGTATTCAATGCACCATTCAGCAATACCCGATCGGTTGCAGAAATGGTGATTTCTGAAATCGTGATGCTTTCACGCAAAATCGGCACTCGCAACAATGAGATGCACCAAGGCATCTGGAACAAAAGTTCAGCTCAGTGTTATGAAGTTCGTGGAAAAACCCTCGGCATCATCGGTTACGGCAATATCGGCACCCAGGTGTCAATGCTCGCTGAAGCGATGGGAATGCGCGTAGTGTTTTATGATGTGGTATCGAAATTACCACTTGGAAATGCAAAACCGCTTTCCACGCTTGAAGAAGTTCTATCAACTGCTGATTTTGTAACTCTTCACGTTCCTGCGCTTGATTCAACTAAGAACATGATTGGTGAAGCCGAACTCAAGGTGATGAAACCGGGCTCATACCTCATCAACAATGCTCGTGGTGACATCGTTGTTTTGTCTGCACTTGAAGAAGCGATCAAAAGCAAACATCTTGCCGGCTGTGCACTCGATGTTTATCCGGAAGAACCCGAAAACAATATTCCAAACTTTCCGTCACCCATGAAGGGACTTGAAAACGTCATTCTCACTCCACACATTGGTGGTGCGACTGAAGAAGCTCAAGTCAACATTGGTCGCGAAGTAGCGTCTACCCTGATTCGATTCATGAATTCAGGCTCTACCCTTCATGCCGTGAACTTCCCTAAAGTTGACATTCAATATTCGCGTGAATTCACCCGCCTTAGCAACGTTCACTTGAACGTCAAAGGCGTCTTGAAAGACATCAACCGAATCTTGTCTGAATATGGCGCAAACATCCAGTCACAATCGTTGCACACTGACAGTGAGCTGGGTTACCTCGTGGTCGATCTCAACCAACCGGTCACTGACGACCTGATCAATTCGATTCAATCCTTGAAGACCTCGGTTCGCACAAGAAGAATCGGTTAGTACCTGGACACTAATCGTTTTACTATTTTACCTTCGCTTCAAGCTCTGACCATCGTGCGTACAGATGTTCAATTTCCTTTTGAAGGGTTCCCATCTGTTCGCTGATCTTCATCAACTCAACCGAGTTTGAAAGAACCTGATCTGTATGGGAAATTTTTTCGAGAGCCGCCAGCTTCTCTTCTTTTTCAAAGATGGTTCCTTCCATCTTGTCGAACTCAATTTGTTCTTTATAAGAGAGCTTCTTCTTCGGCTGCTCTGTTTTAGCCACCGGAGCAGAATCTGTGGAAGCAAGTGGAATCACCCCTGATTTATTTCCCTTTTTGCGCTCTTGAACAAACCATTTTTCCCATTGATCAATATCTGCAAAACTCACCATTTCAGGAACCGCTAAGATCTGATTACAAACTTCATCCATAAAAGAACGATCATGGGTCACCAAGATCACCGCTCCTGGAAATTCAGCAAGACAGTCCTCAAGCACCGCAAGCGTCTGAAGATCGAGATCATTCGTCGGCTCATCCAAAATCAACATATTAGATGGGGTGAGCATTTGTCGCGCGAGCAACAAACGGGATTGTTCTCCACCGGAAAGCTTTGAAACCTCTACATCGATTTGGCTTCCGCTAAACAAAAACCGATCTAGATAAGATCGCACGTGCATCTTACGGCCTTGAAACTCCACCGTTTCCCCAAAAGGGCAAACCGTTTTCATCACTGAAATTTTTGGGTCGAGCGTTTCACGGCCTTGTTCAAAATAAGAAATCACCAATCGATCTGAAACTTCAACCGTTCCTGATGTGGGCTTCTCATCGCCCACGATCAACTTGATCAACGTGGATTTACCCACCCCATTCAAACCGATTAATCCCAAACGAGTTTGAGGCGTGATATTGATGCTAAAATTTTTAAACAATTCACGATCACCGTATTTTTTTGAAACCTTTTCAAGAGTGGTGAGTTTTTTAGGCAAACGCTCTAACACATCAAATTCGAGGCGAACTTTTTGAGTGCGGGTCACTTGCTTCAACCGGGAAACTTCGTCACCCAAATCACCAGCACGGTCAATACGCGCTTTTTGTTTAGTGGTGCGGGCCTTGGCACCTTGGCCAAGCCACTCCGTTTCACGCCGCAAAACGTTTTGAAGGGAGGCTTGTCTGGAAAGTTGGGCTTCAATATATTCCGCTTTCACGATCAGAAAATCTTCATAAGTTCCATCCACGCTCAAAATCCCATTTGGATTTCGGCGATCCACCTCAATCACGCGCTTACCTGTACCTTGAAGAAATGAACGGTCATGGCTAATGATCAAGATCGCAATCGGAGAGTTGTTCACCCACTCCTCAAGCCACAAAATACTTTCAACGTCGAGATGGTTGGTCGGCTCATCGAGCAACAGTAAATCGGGCTTCTTTGCAAGTTCATGCGCAAGCGCTACTTTTTTACGCCATCCACCGGAAAGGCTTTCAACCTTCATGTCTTGATATTGAGAAAGGTCAAGGCGCGACATCACCTCTTCAGCAGCCCCTACAATTTCCCAATCATCAGGGTTCACCGAGTCAGCTGCGATGCCGCCGTAAACCGCATCGCGAACAATGATTCCGGGAGGGAATGACGGGCTTTGAGGCAAATACCCCACCCGTAAGCCGCGAGAGCGTGAAACGCGACCGCTGTCGGGCTCCATCATGCCTGCGATGATCTTCAAAAGTGTTGATTTACCCGCACCGTTTTGGCCGATGAGTGCGATTTTCTCGCCTTCATTAATGCTGAAGGTCAACCCTTCAAACAGGGTGCGATGCGAGAAGGAATGGCGGAGGTCATGAACATTTAACAATACTGACATTGACGAATACTCTAATCCTCAATACCTTTTTGAGCAAAGGGGGAATTCATGAAAACAATTCTATTCATTAGCACCATTCTTTTCACTACTTTGGCCCAGGCAGAACCGGTTACAGGCGATTTCGTACGCTATAAAATGACAACCGTTGCAAACAATCAAAGCCAATCCATGGACCAGAAAGTTGAAGTCTTATCTGTCAACGCAACTGATGGAACTTACAACACTAAAATCACCATTTCCTATAACGGCATGGTGGTGAGCGAAACCACCGAGACCTCTGACATTCTGTCAGCAACCGACTCGGAAAACGCCCTGGATCACTGCGCTGAAATGCCAGCAGATATCGCAAACATTGAAACCATCACGGTACCCGCAGGCACTTTTAAAGTTTGTCACATCAAATCAGAACAAGGCGGCGTCAAGATGGATCAGTACATGGGTAAAGTACTCTTTGGCCTCGTTAAGTCTTCAATCATCAACTCAAACAACAGCACTTCGGTTGTTTTTGAGCTCGTTGAAGTAAAGAAGAACTGATCAATCTTACCATTTATTGAAACAAAGGCCTTGTCGGTTGAACCGGCAGGGCCTTTTTAATTTCCACCCAGTCGATGAAGAGCTTCATCACAATGACAGGCAACAATTTCAAAATTTCGATCGGCTTGATACTTACAAAACAAATCATGAATACGGCTTAGCGTTTGACCGTAAACTTCCCGATGAAAAAACACTTCTTGTGCCAAACGAACGGGAACAATATTTTGTTCAAACGATGCACTTAACCATGCAGCATCGGCAACTAGCAAATAGTTCTTTCCACCCACCTCACGCACATACAACCCGATCTGCCCCAGCGTATGCCCTGGCAGTGGAACCGCAAATACACTTTCATCTCCAAAAAGGTCTTTACCATACCAACCCTCACCGAGCTCACGCAGGGGTATGAGAAATTCATCAGCCGGCATTGAACGCGATTCAAGATCATCGGGCAACAAACCCGCGATGAAGCCACTTTTGACTTGCAACAGACGATTCAGACTTTTGAAGTATTTCAATTCTTGATGCGAGTAAATGTACTTTGCCTTTTTAAAATCTTCAGCTCCCGAAACATGGTCAGCATGAAAGTGAGAAAGAACCACATGACTGATGTCATTCGGCTTAAGCCCCATTTTCTTTATTTTTTCAAATGCGGTTGTCTCAGGTTCAATGTGAACCGTTGTGAACAATGAAACGATTTTTTCTGGAAAATACCTAGTCTGCTCAAGAAAACGTGGCGAATAACCGGTATCAAATAGCAAGACACCTGCCGTGGCATGTTCAATGACTGCAACCGTCGATGGAAATCGAATCTTCCTTAACCCACTTGCCTGGGGATTCACTAATCGTTCAAATTGCTCTGAATAGCCTGCTTCTAAAAACCGGATCGACCGAACCATTGAATTACCCTTTTCAAACCTTCTTGCATCGGGACTACCGGACGGTAACCCAATTCATTTTTTGCGTTTTCGATATTCAATGTTCGGGTATATGCCAGCGCTTGTACTGCAAATCGAGTCAAGATCGGCTCACCTTTGATCGGAAGCTTTCGGTACACCCACTCAAAGAAACTCGCTATTTTGAACGCAGTATCCACTTTGAAAGTACGCCTTTTTACTGGATACCCCATTTGATTGAGCATTGATTCAAGGGTATCGATCAATGTCATCGGTTCACCATTAGTGATATTGTATTTGTTTCCAATGAAATCATCATCGGCTTCGACTGCTTTGAAAATCGCCTCGACGACATTATCAATGTATACGAGATCAACTCGAACTGAGGCATCCAATACCGGAACGAACCCCTTTGATGCAAGCCTGAGCAAGCGCGGGATGATCAGATGATCTTTCGGGCCAATGATTCCTGATGGCCTGAGTGTGATTGCAGGCAAACCCATTTCAACATATTGATCAATGATTGATTCCGCCTGCAATTTACTCTTTGCGTACATGCTGAGCATTTCAGTTGGAAGCGGGTCAGATTCCTTGATCCCT
>CALPVV020000032.1 GCA_943327105.2 Nitrosovibrio sp. Nv4 | reverse complement strand
TGATCAATTGGGAAGAGCTAAGACACATTCACGTTATTC
The DNA here is from genome assembly GCA_943327105.2 of Nitrosovibrio sp. Nv4. GTDB lineage: Bacteria > Bdellovibrionota > UBA1018 > UBA1018 > CAIMNF01 > CAIMNF01. The sequence continues at coordinate 24,185 of CALPVV020000032.1, read as the reverse complement.
GTAAACTTCAGCAAATCATCGGGCAGTGGTTTTATGCCGAGGTGTTTTTCTTGGATGAGCGAGGCGTTGTTCGAAACTATGACCCGTATGACCGCCAACGAGAGTTCAAAAACCCCCTTTGCGCAAACCTTTTGCCAAAAGATCAAGGGCGTGAATTTCTTCTAAATTATTTCAAAGAGACGTCTGAGCGATTTTCCCAAGAAAAAGAAAGTAACAATGTGTTTTCTGGGCCGCTAGGCTTTGATCGGGTGTTTGCTTCAAAGGTGAGTCTTGATGGTGAGTATCTCGGTTCGGTAATCGCCTATTGCCATGTTGATGGCTCGATTCCAGTGGATAAGCTTCAGGCTGCAGCTGGACAGATGGAACAATTGGGCATGGATCGTGAGCTATTCGAACAGGCGGCTCAAAAAATGAAGGCGCTAAGCCCTTCTGAAGTGAAGTATTTCTTCGAGCTGGTTGCCCTGGTTTCACAAGAGATCATGGCGTTTCATACTGAGATTTCAAAACGTGAAGCACGGATTCATGCATTAAGTAATCAGCTTGAAAATCGCTATAGCTATAACCAGATGATTGGCAAATCAAAGCCGATGCAAGAGCTGTATTCAATGCTGGATAAGGTTTCTTCATCTGAGGCGACAGTTTTGATTCAAGGTGAGAATGGTACAGGTAAGGAACTGATTGCACGATCGGTGCATTTCAATTCTCCAAGAAAGAATAATAATTTTACTACGGTGAACTGTTCTGCGTTTAACGAGAATTTGCTAGATAGCGAATTGTTTGGTCATGTAAAGGGATCGTTTACCGGTGCGATTAAAGATAAAAAAGGTTTATTTGAATCAGCCCATAATGGGACGCTATTTTTGGATGAAGTCGGCGATATGACCCTAACGATGCAGGTGAAGTTGCTTCGAGTGTTACAGCAGGGCACGTTGACTCCAGTGGGCGGCACTGAGGAACGAAAAGTTGATGTAAGAGTGATTGCCGCAACCAATCGTGACTTGAAATCAATGATTGAAGAAGGGACGTTTCGAGAAGATTTATATTATCGAATCAACGTGATCAATATTCAGGTACCGGCACTTCGAGACCGCAAGGAAGATCTGCCGGTGTTGGTTGATCATTTCCTTTTAAAAAGCTGTAAGGAAAAAGAAGTGCCGTTAAAGCAAATCACATCACGTGCAATGGAAAAAGTTTTTGATTATCAGTGGCCAGGCAATATTCGTGAATTGGAAAACGAAGTAGAGCGTCTGGTGGTTCTTTCTGGCAGTGAGTTAAAGGTCGGGCCTGAGTTGCTTTCACCGAGAATCCGTGACGCTGTTGCAGTCGGCGGTTCAGGTGGGAGTGGAAAATCGATGAATCTTAAGTTCAATGGCAAACTAAAAGATGCCATGGAAGAACTTGAAAAATCGATGATTAAGGAAGGTTTGCGTAGAACCAAGTGGAACAAGAGTAAGCTTGCAAAAGAACTTGGCATTTCCCGCGCTGGTTTGATCATGAAGGTGGATAAATATGGTCTCGATAAGCGTAAGCTTGCGCGTGAGGCGGAACTGGCCGCCGCAGCAGCTCGTGATAAGGGCGAAGACGATCAGGTTGCCTGAATACTGGTAAGCCATCAGCAGTAAGGATCGCTTGATATTTTTTGTTTTGAATCTGGAGCAATGATCAATCAAATTCATTGCTCCTTTTTTATTACATATATTGTATTGAATTAATCAACAATGCGGCGTACTATCCCGACTGTATGAAACGGGCATTCCTTTTTTTCTCACTAATAATGGTGTTTGCTTTTGCAGCAGAAACTGCTCAAGCACAAATGCCGAAGATGGATGTGAATTTAAATGCAGGCGTCACGCCTGTCAAAGTAGACTGTCTGTTTCGTCAAACAACCAAGATTTCTTGCCCGGATTTTATACGTGGCTTTTTTGCCGATATACAATCGGTTATCGTTCAAGATCAAAGTCTTGATGGAGCCATGATTTCGCTAACCTTGTCCGACGATGTTGATACAGGCTCATTGACCAAGTATACATTTTCTTGGAAATCAAAAGATGAAACCCAAGTTTCCGATTTTGAAACTTACTATCGAGTCGACCAGTCCACACTGGATGGCGACCAATTAAGAGACAACTTACTACGTCGTGCCGGTGCTGGTGTCATGATGTTTCTTGATGTCATCAGAATCAAGGCAGATGATGGTGTCCTATCAGGGGCCTTTCAAACTCCAAAAAATTCCACGGACACAGATCGAGACGGTTTATTTGATCGATTGCAGAAGAGTCCGCTTTATATCAACATCGGACTGGATGGGACTTATCGAACTACCGGTCAGGCTCCATATATCAACAAATCAATGAGCGTGAGTCCAGATGTTGAAATTGTATATCTTAAAGACCGTTATAAGATTGATTTGATGGGCTATTACAAAAATACAAAGGCATCCGTTCCAAGTTCAAATGGTGGCACTTTGACTGCTGAGAACAATGCCAGACACTTCAGTTCAATTGTGGTTTATACCATGAAGCGTCGCTGGAGCGTGGCGGTGATGGATAATGTGGGAATGGATTCTGCTGCGAATACCAAGTTTTCAAATGTTGCCGTGGCGGGATTGGAGTGGGCTCTGGTTCCATTCAGAACCAACCAAAACAAAGAGCTTTCGTTTAGGGTTGGAACAACTCACAACACGCTTGATTTGAATCTTGCGAATGAGCGTGGGAATTTTACTGAGAGTTACTTTGGTGCATTTGCAAGAGTTTATGCTTATTGGATCTTTCTCGAAAATAAGGCGACGCTCAAGTTGAACGGTGGTTATGAAAAAAACTTGAAGTACAGCGGTTATGAAAAATATAACATCGGTGGATCATTGAATTTTCAGGTGAATCGTTCGACTAAATTGAATTTTATTGGAGCTTACAACTTTGTAACCAAGAGTCTCACCTATCCCGGAGTTCCGGACTTTACTAACCCGATCATGGTACAGCAAATGACTGGGCAGTCGGGTAAGAGTCTTTACATGAGTGTTGGGATTGATGTCACCATCGGTAATTCTTTGCGCAAGTCACGCGATCGTCGATGGGCAACAGACCCCATGAATCGTTTCTGAGCTAAAATAAAAAAGGCGCTCTCCGGTTTGGAGGGCGCCTTTTTTATTTTAGCTTTTTGAAAAGCTTATTCCCAGATCGTGTCTTCACCTTTGATCCACGCTTTTACGTTTTCAGTGGTGACGGATTTTGGACGTTCGATTGCGAACCCGAGGGCACGGCTCCAGCAAAGTGAAGCAAGAACACCGAGAGCGCGGGAAACGCCGAAGAGTACAGTGTAGTAATCGTATTCTTTCATGCCGTAGTGAAGAAGGAGTGCACCGGAGTGAGCATCGACATTTGGCCAAGGGTTTTTGATTTTTCCCAATGATTGAAGAATTGGCGGAACAGTTTCATAGATAGTCCAAACGGTGTTGACCATCGGATCATTTGCCATGTGTTTTTTCGCAAATTCTTGTTGAGCAGAAAAGCGTGGATCTGTTTTACGAAGTACTGCGTGACCGTAACCTGGAACTACTTTTCCTTCAGACAGCGTCTTCTGAACGTAACCAGCGATTTGTTCGCCAGTTGGAGTCTGGGTGCCGAGAGTTTTTTGCATCTCGATGATCCATTTGATCACTTCTTGGTTAGCGAGGCCATGGAGTGGACCCGCAAGACCATTCATACCTGCAGAAAATGAAAGATATGCATCTGAAAGTGCCGAACCAACCAAGTGAGTGGTGTGAGCAGAGACGTTACCGCCTTCATGGTCAGCATGAATAGTGAGATAAAGGCGCATTAATTCTTTAAAGCTGCCTTGATCAAACCCGAGTTGGTGAGCGAAGTTTCCAGCCCAGTCTAATGAGTAATCAGGTGCAATGGTTTCGCTGTTTTTGTATTTGTGGCGGTAAACATAAGACGCAATCGCAGGAAGGCGGGCGATGAGATTCATCGAATCTTCATAAGTGATTGCCCAATAGTCTTTTTTGTTCACACCTTCAGCATATTTTTTAGCGAAGATGGATTCAGTTTGAAGAGCCATTGAACCAACAACCAGAAGAGTCATTGGATGGGTGTTGATTGGAAGTGCATCGATTGCCTTGAAAACGTGTTCAGGAATGTTTTTCGCACGCTCAGCCCAGTCTGCGCTGAGTGCGTGAGTATCTTCTTCGGTTGGAATTTCACCGGTCATCATCAACCAGAACAATGCTTCTGGAAGTGGCTCTTGTCCGCCTTTTGCTTTCGGTAATTTTTCTTGTAGTTCTGGAATGGAAAAACCACGGAAACGAATTCCTTCTTGAGCATCAAGAAGAGAAGTTTCGTAAACCATGCCGGTGATGCCTCTCATGCCTTGGTAGACCTGTGCGAGTTGTACTTCGCCGATTTTTTTGGTGCCATGTTCTTTGAGGATGTCTTTGATTTCGGCTGAAAGTTGATCTGCTTTGGATTTGAAGAGCGTCTTGAGTTTTTCCATATCAACGGCACATTAATGGAATTTGTTTAGTTTGACGAGTGTTTTTGATGAAGTGCGACAGTAGCGGAGTTTTGAAGGCGACTATTTCATGAAACCGAATGGATATCTGAACCCGTCGAACTTGCCAGAAGCATCCTCTTTTGATGAATAAGGGAATAATGGGAACCGAAAACGTAGGCCATACTCCCTAGCGGGGGATGGGCTTTGAGCTCCGCTTCCGGTCATGCCGTATTCCATGGCAAAAGTGGCTGCAATTTGGAGCTCTGGAACAACGCGCCAGATGGCGCCACCTTCAAAAAAATAGGAAGTAACGTTTACGTTATTTCTAAGGCCAAGGGGGCCGTTTGTGCTTTTAAAGGTAATTGGCGCATATCCACCCCCAACGTAGAAGCGAGATAATAAATTGATTCGAGCTGAAACATTGGTTGATAACATTGCTAGGTTAGTTTGGGGGGTGTCGATTGATAAAAAGTACATCCGATTTTGAAGACCTAGGTCTAAGTGGATTGGCAATCGGATTGGAGTAACGGGAACATAAAGGCTGATTGAACCGGCAAACCCTGAGTTGGTTGAAGAGGCGCCACTGGAAAGGCCGAAGTATTGGTCTCCACTGGAAATGTGCCCCAAAGAGGCACCCAGTTCGGTATAGGCTGAACCTGTACCGGCCTGTGCTGAAATTGCATAAATCAGCATCATTGCAGAGCTGCAAATAGTGAAGAAAAGGGTTCTCACCCTATCATTTTAGCGTGGGCCAAAATGACCTGAAAGAGGGATGAATTGACGTGGGCAAAAGTTGCCTAATCTGCTCGATGTGGTTACATTGGTGCCTATGTCAAAATCACCAATTGAAACTCTGAAACATAATGATCATTTGGCCGAACTCGGCGGTGGTACCGATCGAATTCAAAAACAACATCAGGCTGGAAAGCTGACCGCACGGGAGAGAGTCGATCTGTTGCTTGATCCGGGGTCGTTTGTTGAGCTCGACAAGTTTGTCACTCATCGTTGTACTGATTTCGGAATGGATCAGCATAAATTTCTTGGTGATGGAGTGGTGACTGGTTACGGAACCATCAACGGCAGAAAAGTTTGTTTATATTCCCAAGACTTCACCGTTTTTGGAGGATCACTCTCTGGTGCCCATGCAACCAAGATCTGTAAAGTGATGGATCTAGCCTTGAAGACCGGCGTGCCTGTCATTGGTTTGAGTGATTCTGGCGGAGCTCGTATTCAAGAGGGAGTTGAGTCGCTTGGTGGCTATGCTGAAATTTTTTGGCGTAACGTTCAGGCAAGTGGTGTGATTCCACAAATCAGCCTGATCCTCGGGCCTTGTGCGGGTGGAGCAGTGTATAGCCCTGCAATTACCGATTTCATCGCCATGGTAGAAAACACTTCATACATGTTTGTAACGGGCCCGGATGTGATCAAGACGGTGACTCATGAAGAGGTGACCAAAGAAGATTTGGGGGGCGCTGAAACCCATGCTGAAAAGAGTGGCGTGTGTCAGATGGTTTACCCGGATGAGCGTGCGATGTTCGAAGGTGTTCGTCGCTTGATGGATTTCTTGCCGCTGAACAATCTTGATGTGGCTCCAAAAGTTAAATGTAAAGATGCGCTTGATCGTTTGAGTTCCAATATTGAAAAGGTTTTGCCTGATGTATCAACAAAACCGTACGACATTCGTGGAATCATCGAAGATGTGATTGATGATGGTGACTTTCTTGAGATTCACAAGGGGTATGCGCAAAACATCGTAGTCGGTTTCGCACGACTTGGTGGCCAGACTGTTGGAATCGTGGGTAATCAACCGGCACATCTCGCAGGTTGTTTGGACATCAATGCATCACTGAAGGCTGCGCGTTTCGTGCGTTATTGTGATGCATTCAATATTCCACTGGTGACGTTTGTCGATGTTCCTGGGTTTTTGCCGGGTACGAAACAAGAGTACGGCGGAATCATCAAGCATGGCGCGAAGCTCTTGTATGCCTATGCTGAAGCGACAGTGCCTAAGCTGACCATCATTACCCGTAAAGCATACGGTGGGGCTTACGATGTCATGGCATCGAAACACATTCGCGCGGATATCAACCTTGCCTATCCGGATGCGGAGATTGCCGTGATGGGTCCGGATGGAGCAATCAATATTCTTTATCGCAAAGAAGTGATGGAAGCTGAAAAGGCCGGCAAGCTTGATCAAGCCCGTGCGGCACTGGTTGCTGAGTACAAAGAGAAATTTGCAAACCCTTACAAAGCGGCAGAGCTTGGTTACATCGATGAAGTGATTGAACCGAAGTTCACTCGAACTCGTTTGATTCAGGCCCTAAGTTTGCTCGAAGGCAAGCGTGAGGCGGGTCCGAAACGTAAACACGGAAATATTCCTCTATGATCAAGGTGGTTCAGATGTTTGTCTTGTTTGCTGGGTTTTGGGCGGTATCTGCTGATGCTGCCAAAATTCCTTGCAAGATCAAACTTCCATACATCACTGAAGGTTGTCAGGAAGATGGTTGTAAAGTCGTTTATCAAATCGTGTTTGATCGCGAGACTCAATTGGTAAAAGACATTCAATCAAAAGAGATTGTGCAAAAAGTTGCACTCGGAACCAAAGTGAAGAAACCGTTCGAGTTTGCAATCGAAGTGAAGCGACCGGGGATCTACCGCACGTTGGATCAATCGTTTGATCTTGCGAATGAGAAATATCGTCTTCGCAAGGGGGTATTGTTTGAAGTGTTTTATTACGCAGGTGCTGGGCACTATGCGGTTTGTGTTGAAGATAAAATAGAAAAAGTGCAGTTGAAAAATGATGCTGAGGCGCTCGATCCGGCCAAGACTCAGGAATGGATCAAGGTAAAGCTGGATGCCAAGACATCAGGATTTGTTAAGCGCAATGAAGTCAGAATCATAAGCGCTGAGTGAGGAATGGAATGAAATTCAATTATAAAAAACGTGAACCAGTTTTGATTGCCAATCGTGGAGAGATCGCCATCCGTATTGCCCGTACGGCAAAGATGCTGGGCTTTCAGACTGTGGCAGTGTTTTCAGAAGCTGATCGTTTTTCGGAACATGTGAAGTTCTGCGATCGTGCTGAATATATCGGCGAGTCAGAACCGAAGAATTCGTACCTCCTTGCTGACAAGATCATCGCAGCAGCGAAGAAGCATGGTGCAAAGTATGTTCACCCCGGTTTTGGTTTTCTTTCAGAACGCGCGCACTTTGTAGAGGCTTGTGAAAAAGCCGGACTGGTATTTGTTGGCCCGACCGCGCATTCGATGAATGTGATGGGTGATAAGATCACTGCACGTAGAACGGTAGAAAAGCTGGAAATGCCGGGTGTGCCCGGTTCACCTGGTGCAATTAAAGACGCCAATGAAGCGCTTGATTTTGCGCGCAAAGTGAAGTTGCCGATCTTGCTCAAAGCGACTGCTGGCGGAGGCGGTAAGGGAATGCGTCGAGTGGATACCGAAGAGGAAATTCCAGCAGCGTTTGAAGGCGCTTCACGTGAAGCCCTGGCTGCTTTCGGTGACGGATCAATGTATGTCGAGAAATACATTCTTGAACCGCATCACGTTGAGATTCAGGTTTTTGGAGACGGTAAGGGCGGCGCTATTCACCTTGGTGAAAGAGAGTGCTCGATTCAACGTCGTCACCAGAAGGTGTGGGAAGAATCACCATCGCCAATTTTGGAAAAGTTTCCTGAAACTCGTAAGAAAATGCAGGAAGCTGCAGTTCGTGTTTCTCGTGAGATCAAATACGCTGGTGCGGGAACTTTTGAGTTTATCGTTGATGGTGCCGGTGACTGGTTCTTTCTTGAAATGAATACCCGCTTGCAGGTGGAGCATCCGGTGAGTGAGTGGGTGACGGGCATGGATATTGTCGAGTTGCAGTTATTGCTTGCGGCTGGCGAACTTGAACTTCCAAAGCAAGAAGAGATCATTTTGAGTGGTTCATCGATTGAAGTTCGAATCTATGCGGAAGATCCGCATCACTTTTTACCTGCTCCTGGTAAAATTGGAAAAATCATTCAACCCAACGGACCATTTTTACGTTGGGATTCTGCCTATGAGACCGGCCCGGTTCTTCAAAGTGAAGTCTCAATGTTTTATGACCCGATGATTGCGAAACTTTCGGTTTGGGGGCGTAGCCGTGATGAGGCGGTTGCTCGTATGCGTGTTGCGCTTGATGAGCTTTCGATTGAAGCTCCGAAAACGGCAAGCGGTGAAATCAAGGGTTCCTTGAAAACGAATGTCGCTTTTTTGAGAAAATTGGTTCGTTGTACTGATGCGGTCGAAGGGAATACGACAACGGATTTGATTCCTCGAAACCCGTCGTTGACTACAGATGAAATCAGCAAAGAGGTCAGTGATGAAACGGCGATTGCACTTTCATTGTTGAGGCTGACCGAGGGTTCAGAAGCAACGGTTGACTCAGGTGTGCAAGGTGCGCCGGTGAGCAATTGGAATCAGCGTGCAAAATGGGAGAGCTTGAGATGATTCAGGGAAAAGTAGGATCAAAAAATCTGATTTGGAAAAATACTCCTCGTGGGAAATCGGGCGAATCGACGGTTGAGATCGATGGCCGTGAAATCTTGGTGCGTTGGAGACGTGATGATCAGGGGATCTGGATTGAAACCGATCGAGGCGTGGTGGGGTACGATGTCCGTAAGTCAGTAAACGATGATGGGCAAACCGAATACTTGCTTCATAACCGACGCCGTGAAGAGCTCATTTCAGGAGTAAGCTTTTTGAAGGCTGGTGAAGAAGGGGATTCTTCCGGAGCTAAGAAAATTAAAAAAGGCTCTAAAATCAAATCTCAAATGCCTGGAAAAATTTTACGCATTCATGTGAAGGCCGGCGACACGGTTAAAAAAGGCCAGTCGGTCATGGTGATGGAAGCGATGAAAATGGAAAATGAAATCAAGTCGGCCCAAGACGGTGTAGTGAAAGAAGTTAAGGTTGCCGAAGGCCACGCCGTCGAGACCGGTGCAGAGTTGATGAGTTTTGTTTGATGGCCAAATTGGTATTAAGTTAGAAAGCAGCTTATGGAAAAGACTCCAAAAACATTTGTGACCCGTTCAGGAATTCCGGTAAAAGAGATTTATACGCCGGCTGATTTGCCATCAGATCTTGCAGAACGCCTTGGTGCGCCGGCTCAGTTCCCGTTCACGCGTGGTGTTCAAAAGAACATGTATCGTGGTCGTCACTGGACAATGCGACAATATGCAGGATTCGGTACCGCGGAAGAGTCAAATGAACGTTATCGTTACTTGCTTGCTCAAGGAACCATGGGGCTATCTGTTGCCTTCGATTTGCCAACGCAGCTTGGATATGACCCTGACCATGGCCGATCAAAAGGCGAGGTGGGCAAAGTTGGTGTTTCGATTTCAACGATGGATGAAATGAGAACCCTCTTTAAAGGGATTCCTTTGAAGGATGTTTCAACTTCGATGACGATCAATGCAACAGCGCCCATTCTTCTATCTTTCTATGTGGCACTGGCTGAAGAACAGGGCGCATTGGCGAAAGATCTTCGAGGTACAGTTCAAAATGACGTACTGAAAGAGTATATCGCACGTGGAAATTATATTTATCCTCCGAAGGGCGCTCTTCGTTTGATTACCAATATGTTTGATTGGTGTTCAAAAAATACGCCGAAATGGAATCCGATCAGCATTTCCGGATATCACATTCGGGAAGCTGGATCGAATGCCGTTCAGGAGTTGGCGTTTACGTTTTCGGATGCAATTGCTTATGTCGATGCCGCGGTCAAGGCGGGGCTTGATGTGGATGCATTTGCCGGTCAGCTCAGTTTTTTCTTCAATGTTCACAATGATTTTTTTGAAGAGATTGCGAAGTTTCGTGCTGCTCGCCGTATTTGGGCGCGCATCATGAAGGAAAAGTTCAACGCCAAAGATCCGCGTTCCATGATGTTGAGGTTTCATTCTCAAACAGCAGGCTCTACGCTGACTGCACAGCAACCGGAAAACAATGTGGTTCGTGTTGCCATACAGGCAATGGCTTCAGTTTTGGGTGGTACCCAGTCGTTGCATACCAATTCAATGGATGAAGCGTTGGCGTTGCCATCTCAATCTTCTGCGCTTCTTGCGCTTCGTACCCAGCAAGTGATTGCAGCAGAAACAAATATAACCCAGACGGTTGACCCTCTGGCGGGAAGTTACTTTGTTGAGAACCTCACTGCTCAGATTGAAGAAGGCGTTTGGAAATATATTGATGAAATTGAACAAAAAGGTGGCACGGTAGCTTGTATTGAAAGTGGTTACATTCAGACCGAGATTCTGAATTCCGCATACCAAGATCAGAAGAAGATGGATTCAGGCGAATTGCAGGTCGTGGGTGTGAATTGCTATCAAAATACTGGGACTTCGAAGAAAGTGGAGATCATGCGCGTGCCTCCTGAGCTTGAGTTAAAGTCAGTAGAGAGAATTCGCGCATATCGTGCCAAGCGAGCTGGCGGAAAGGCACAAGATGCGTTGCGTGCATTAACCGATGGCGCAAAGGGCGATGCAAATCTCATGGCTTTGATTTATGAGTCAGTGAAGAGTGAGTGTACTTTGGGTGAAATTTCAGATTCGCTTCGCAAGGTTTTTGGAGAGCATCAGGAATATTCTGGATTTTAAATTCCGATAAATAAAAAAACGGCTCTTGCGGTGGTGCAAGAGCCGTTTTGTTTTTTTGATGGATTTTTAAAGTTAGAAGTACCAGCCGAAGTAAACGCCTGGAAGGCCGATGCTGTTGCTGCTGATCGTTGCCATTTTATACTCAAAGCCAAGGTTGAAGCCGATATTGGTTTGCCAATCCAAGCCGCCACCGTAGTAGATTGAGCTACCGGTTGAAGCTAAGCTGGTACCGCCTGCTGTAGTAGTACCAGTGATAGTTCCGCTTACCGAGGTGTAACCCAAGCACACGAACGGAGCAAAGTTCCAATCCAGCAAGAACCCTTTTGCATCAAATGCGATTGTTTTGAGGTCGGCTGTATAGGTTGCGAGCGAATCGTTTGTGCCGACACTGATGCTTCCGTATCCGGCGGTCAGTCTCAGAAAGTTTAATGCATTGAAACTGAGGTTGTAACCAACCAAGCTCGGAAAAGGTGAAGAGACCAGTCCGACGGATAAACCGATTTTCTTCGAAGCTCGAGAACTTGCTGAAGCTTCAGGGGTGCTGATTAGGCATTGAAGCAGAACTAGAATAGAGGCGATCCAGTAGTTTTTTTTCATCATGATTGATCCAGTGGCCAGACGTTGTTTCGGTGAACAATATTGCTCTACCGTGTTTAAGTGGGGGTTTGTCGGCCTTTTGTATGATTTTAATTTTTTGAAAAAATGAAATCTAACAGTATTTTTCTGACGAAGGCAATGCGCAGCGTTAGAACGCTTGATTGAATTCGATTGCACCCTGACAAAAAAATGACATAGTAAGAAAATCGGGGGGACATCTGCTTTGATCAGTTTAAAGACAACATTTTTTGCATTATTGGTTTTTCTGATTTCATCAATAAATGCGAGCGCTTTTTATATTACTGAATCACAGCGGTGTTCGACGATCGATCTTAGGCAAGACTTTTCAATGAAGATGCGTAATCAAGGTGATATCTCTTGGTGTTATGCTCATGCGTCTGCAGATTATTTGCAGTTTTTCAATCGCATACCAACTCAGATATCAGCTGCAGATATTGCCACCATTTATAATCAACGCCGCTGGCCACGATTGATTCGTTGGCTGATCGGTGGTGCGGTTCCAGAAACTGGTTTTGCACGGAGTGCGATTTACGATATTTCCCAATTCGGATATTGCCCGGAAGAATATTTTCCATCTGAAAACTGGACGAAGCGGTTCATGAGTGGAAAAAATATCGGAGAGTCAGTACAGGTGCCAATCAACAAGGCAATCAATGAATTGTTTGCTCTTGCTGATGGTGTGGATGACGGTTTTTATCGAAAGCCCTCTGATTTACCCTATGTTTTTGAATTCAAAGGCATGCCCGTACAGCAATTTATCGATGCGGTGTTTGCAAATACTGGTGACAATGTCCTGAATGCGGTTCGCTCGGCTGCGTGCGATTCTCATCGAATGCCATTTCCTAAATCCATCACCGACATTCAAATGGAGTGGAAGGGAAAGAATTCATTTTATCAAATCAATCGTATTCTTGATCGTCGCCAGCCGATGACGATTGATTTCTTTTATGGGTTTTTAGAGAATATCGACGATTATGATTACTCTGTTTCTGACTTGCATACGACGATGCTGTTGGGACGTCGATTCAATCCTGAAACGGAAGAATGCCAGTATTTGATAAAGAATTCTTATGGCACTTCTTGCAAAGAATACGATAAGCGCCACCAGTGTGAAGATGGTTATCTTTGGGTTAGTGAATTATCCCTTTATGGTGCGATGACCAGCATTGTTTATGTATCTGGCTCTCAAGAAACGTTCAACGGAACTGCTCAACAAAATCAAGATGAGCCGCTGAACCAATAAGATTCAATCGTTCATTTTTACTCATCTGATTTTTTGCGAGCTTGATGTTTTTTCTCACTCGACGGGTTCTTTCAACGGATGCATTCAGCTGATCAATTGAAAGACGTTTGTCTGAAATCGCTTTTTTAATCGCTTCCAATGCAATGATCGATTGGTCTTCGGTTCGATAACAGAGGAGGTCGCATCCAGCCTCAAGAGCAAGAATTGGGGCTTCTTCACTGCCGTAATGATCGGTAATTGCCTGCATCTGCATATCATCACTGATGACCGTGCCACTGTATTTTAATTCGTCACGCAGATATTTTTTGAGAAAGGTTTTAGAGAGCGTGCCTGGACGGTCAGGGTCAAGGTGAGGAAGCAAGATATGCGCGCTCATCAAAAAGTTACATCCGGCTTGCATCGCTTTTTGAAACGGAACCCATTCTCGGTCTCTCAGCAACTCAAGAGGAGTATTCACGGTAGGGAGCGCATAATGAGAGTCGGTATGCGTGTCACCGTGACCGGGAAAGTGCTTGATACACGCTTCAACGCCTTCAGAAAGGTGTCCCTGAACAATGCCCGAAACAAAATTACTGACAGTTGCTTCTGTTGAGCCGTAAGCACGATCTCCGATTACGGGGTTGGCAGGGTTGGTGTTGATGTCGCAAACTGGTGCAAAGTTCAGCTGTATTCCAGCGGCAAACAGTTCGCGTGCCTGAATGCGCGTCAATTGAACTGCGAGTTCAAGAGAGCCTTTTTCAGCTACTTTCATTGCGGATGGAAGAAGCGTAAAGTCGTTCCGAAAGCGTTGGACTCTACCACCTTCCTGATCGGCTGATATGATCATCGGCTCCCGATCATTGTTACGAATCGATTGAAGTTGATCGGTGAGTTCGATGAGCTGTGATTTAGACGAGTAATTATTGTTCGGATTATTCGGACCAAATAGAATCACATTTGAGATTTCGTATTTTTCAATGGTCTTTCGAGTTTCATTTGATACTTCGTGGCCTTTGAATCCGAATATGATCAGGTCGCCAATGTTGTTCATCAGACCATTATGAATGCTCGTTTTTTGAAAGCAAGTGGAATGAAAACAAGGTTAAAAACAGTGGCAACGCGGTAAAAAAAGAGATCCACGGTGCTTCAAGCAGGTAATCCTTGCCAAGGTAGAGAAGATCGCCCCAAGAGCTTGTTTCAGAAGGTTGCTTCATGCCTACGAATGTCAAAGTGGTTTCAATGATCAGGAGGCGGGTAATCAAAAATGGTAGAATCGCTTTAGAGGCTTGGAATAATTCTGGAAGAATGTGAAATCGAAATAAGTGAAATGGTGTTGCGCCGAGTGCAATGGCTTGATCGACATATTCTTTTTTGAGGAGAGATTGAATTTGGCCTTCAAAAAATCGAATCAGATACGGAATCAGTAGAAAAAGGACTGCGAATGGAAACGTGAGTGTGGTCGTCGGAAAAAATGCGGTCAATGAGATGGCAATAATAAAGCCGGGTAGTGTGTAAGTTGCTTCCCATAGCGTATTCCATAAAAATCGAAATGTTTCATTTTTGATCAGACATAATGTGGAAAGCAAAAGCGTGGATCCCAAACAGAGAGCGCCAAGTGGAATAATGGCAACCATGCTTCCTATAGCTGCATTCAAAGATAATAAAATGCAGTTTCTACCGAAAGGGTCGAATCCAAATTTTAGAGCTTGCTCAAGATTGTGACTTTGGATCTGCTCTTGAAACAGCGTAGCCACCATTGATGAGATAAAGAAAAATAAAAGCCAGGTTTTACTGAATCGAGTTAGTGCAGATTCCATCATCATTGTTGTTTTGGCTCCAATTTTAATTGAAGCCAGATTCCAATTTGTAGGCTGATCAGCGTGATCAGCGATACGGTGATCAGTCCTGATTCGATCAGTGGATAGTCCCTTTTGTTGATTGCATCTGCCAGGAGAAGCCCGAGTCCTTCCCATTTAAAAATCAATTCAACAATCAAGCTGCCATTTAGAAGGCTGCCGACTTGCGAGCTGAAAAAACGAATGAGGCTGCCAGCACATGGGATGATGAGATAGAAAATGAAAACTCTGAACTCATCCAACCCTCTTGATCGTGCGCCTGCAACAGCACTGGTTGGCAGATAGTCTGTAATTTTTTGGGATAGGGAGCGAAACCAAAAACCGGTAAGATAAAGAGCGAGGCAGAACGATGGTAGAATCGGATGATCGGTTGCCGGAAATAGATCAAGTTTTAAGGAAAAAATCGAAAGTAAGATCGGCCCAGAGATGAAAATCGGGACTGATGCGAGAAAGATCGAGACGGCATTCCAAGCTTTATTCCAGCGTTCTGAACGATAACCGAGATATAAAAAGCCAAAAGTCATGCCGATGGTGATGAAGAGAGTATACAGTGCAAGCGTAAACGAGTGGGTGAGCGCACTTTTGATTTTAGGTGCAATGGGGGCCCCATTGATTAAAGACCTTCCATCGGGGAGAGACGTGATTCGCTGGTGAAACGGTTTGTCCAGGTCCATGCGTTTATGAATTTCAGCAATCGTTTTATCATCGTTGACTTGAATCAGGGATTCATTGACCAAGTAATCAACCGGATCACCTGGAAGCAAGTAGATGGCTCCACGTGCGGTGATCCAGACCAATGAAATCACGATTAGAAGTCTAAGAATGATTTTCACTGTAAAGATTTTTCGGCCTCTTCACGAGAGACTTTCTTGGTTTCAGAGTTGTAGTTTGGAGCGATGATTCGAATAGCGTCGCCTTTTGGAGTGACATACCAAAAGGAAACGACTTTCTTGAAGTTCACTCGCAATTTGCGGGTATGAGTTTTTTTTGCGAAATCATCAGGAACCATTTCATATACATCACCCTTGGTGACAGGAACTTCGGTGTCGACCTCATTCTCGATGATTGCAGCAAATTCTTTAGGTTGAACAGAGCTGATTTTTTTATAGTTCTTATGAATCCAGACCGGAAAGAAAGAGCTTAATATGAGATTAGGCATCATTTGGGCTCTGAGTGGGGTCATGTTCTTGACGCCTTTTTTGATCTTCACTGAGAATACTTTCCCATTTCCCATGATGGTTCCATCCATGGTTTTTTCAGATCCGGCATCTTGTGTTTTGAAGTTATAAACAAGGGGTTCAAGAAGCGGCGAGTTTTTGGCGGTAGCGCCAATATTTTCACTCTTGATGCGAGTACCTTCCTTGATCCAGTAATTGACCCGGATTTTTGCTTTGTCACCCGTGATCTCGGCATGCTCATTGAAATAATATTGGGCGACCCCGTTCGTTCTCGATACGTACCAGTTATCCCAAAGGACTTCGGCAGAGGCGTTCTCGCTGAAAAAAAACTGCGTTGCGAAAATTGACACTAGCAGTGCCATTGCTTTATTTGATTGTGATTGGTTCATCGCGTTTTCTCCCGCAATTCCAGCCTAACTTATTTCAGTGATTAAGGAAAGATGCCGAAGAGATGACGGGAGAAAGTAATGTTCAACGTTTCGTTATATCGCGAATGGGTGTTGTACGCAGGTTACGGCTTGATCGGACTCGCAACGTTTCTCTTGATGCGCATGTTGCTTACCGAGCAGGAAAACATGTCGACTCAAGAGAATATTCGCGATCTTGAGGGCAAGAAGACTGCTAATCCGCTGGTGCGAATTACGCGTCCGTTTTTTTCCCAATACATCATGCCTGCAATTCGAGGCAAAGCAAGATTTGATAAAATGCGTGTGAAATACCGCAGAAAATTGATTAGTGGTGGTTTGAAAGATCAATTAACCGCAGATGAGTTCATTTCATTCAAGATTCTACTGATCGTTTTCTTTCCGCTGATCGCCGGATTGTTGAAGGCCGCAGATTTTGCTGATGTGCCCGGATTTGCCTTTCTCGTTTTGCCTGTAGTTGGATTCATCTATCCCGATTTCTGGGTGAACGGATTAGTTAATGAAAGGCATAAGTCGGTGATCAAATCGCTTCCATTTGTGGTGGACTTGCTAGCCCTTTCGACAGAGGCCGGTTTGGATTTCATCGGGGCACTTCAGAAAGTGGTAGATAAGGCCGTGCCATCGCCGTTGATTGATGAGCTTGAACAGGCGCTAAAAGAAATCAAAGTGGGTTCTTCCCGTGCAGAGGCGCTGAGAGAACTTGCATTCAGGATCAATATGCAGGAAGTGAATTCATTTATTGCGGTACTCGTTTCTGCCGATCAAATGGGTGCTTCAATCGGTAAAGTATTGCGCCAGCAATCAGATCAGATTAGAACCCTGCGTTTTGTAAGAGCCGAAAAAGCCGGGGCAGTAGCCTCACAAAAACTGATGTTTCCTACGTTTGCGCTGATTCTGCCAGCGATCATCTTGATCATGCTTGGGCCATTCTTTCTCCAGTCAATGCAGGGAGGGATGAGTTGATGAGTAAGTTGATTAGAGCTTCAGACCAAGTTTGTATCGTCAACGATCTCAAGGTGGCTGATTCTTACTTTAAAAGATTAAAAGGGTTGATCGGAACAAAAAAATTCGTTGCCGGTGATGGGTTGTTATTCCCTAACTGCAATAGTGTACACATGTGGATGATGAGCATACCTATTGATGTGGTTTTTCTGAAAACCACGAACAACCACATAGGAAAAAAATGGGAAATTGTTGGAGTTCGTCATCAGTTGAAGCCATGGAAGCTGCTTCCGGTTTCTGAGTTCGGTGCTGATGATGCGCTTGAGCTTCCTGTTGGAGTTGTCCAATCGCTTTCCTTGAAGAAAGGAGACTGGTTATGCATCGCCTAGTAATCGTTTCCGGACCAAATCGAGGTAGTTCGTTCTCGTTGATCGAAGGCGAAAATTCAATCGGCAGACAGATGGACAATCATATTGTCTTGTCTTCGACGAAAGTTTCGAAAAGACATTGTGCGCTATTAGTCACTCCGAAAGAAGTTTTCTTAAGGGATGAAGGCAGTACCAATGGGACATTTGTAAATGGAACGATGATTCGCAAGCTGCCCTTGAAGCCAGGCGACAAGATTGGAATCGGTGAGTTTGTTCTAGAGCTGGTTTCTTCGGTGCTTGCAAGAGTCGATCATCAAAATGATTTTTCGTCTCCACAGACCTATCAGATGTCAGCTGCATTGCAACCGGCCGCAATGAGTGAGCCGGCAAGGCAGAGCACTGACTTGGTCATGGAAGTTCCTCAGGATCTTCCTGGTAAAGTGAAGTATGGTTTTGAAGCTAAATTGATGCCGTTTTTTTATGGTCTCATCTTGAAAAATCAATATAGCTCGATTGTGGCAATCTTGATCGGAGCATTGACCTTTGCTGCTGTGATTGGTTCATTGATGCCCGTGGTAGATCTTGCGGAAAAAAGCATTCAAGCTGAGGCGCTCATTCGATCAAGAGTGCTGGCAAAAGAGATGG
Source organism: Nitrosovibrio sp. Nv4 (assembly GCA_943327105.2). Taxonomy (GTDB): domain Bacteria; phylum Bdellovibrionota; class UBA1018; order UBA1018; family CAIMNF01; genus CAIMNF01. The sequence continues at coordinate 5,809 of CALPVV020000032.1, read as the reverse complement.
TTGATCGGTTTTCGCCCGCAATCGCGAATCGAGCTGAATCCCAAATCGATCTTTCACTTCTGGATCGTGAAGATTCGGTAAAAATGGCGATGATCGTAGACCCGAATCAGCAAATCATCGCTCCGCAGTCAAGGATCGGCCAAATTCTGGGCGGAGGCGGAGAGGCGATTGAGGCAACCAAGGCACTGAAGTATTTTAAGGAAGGCCATGAAAAGGGTTTTGCCCGTTTCATCAATTCATCAACAGTCGTTTCATTCGAACCCATCAAGGTCGTTGACCCGCGACTGTTGAAGCATCATTTTGCTGCAATGGCACTGGTTTCGATCGATTTTTCAAATAACATGCTTGAATCAGGTTCGTTGGGTGTCGTTTACGGTATTGCATTCACCATCGCCGGGATTGTTGCAGCGTTAATTTACTTCATCCTGATGAGGCTCACACTCAAGCCGTTTGAGGTATTGAACGATGACCTCGACCAGGTGCTTCGTGGTGAGTTGCCAAAAGTGACCCATGAATTCAAAATCGAAGAATTGGATAATCTTTGGAACAACATCAATTCTGCAATTCAGCGTATTTCGAAAAGCGGATCGGGTGGTGGCGATTTCGGTTCAGAGACAGTTGTAAACTGGGAGCAGGAGTTTGCGCCAATGAGAGCGCTTTGCGAAGCAGCGCAGCTGGGATTCATCGCAATTGATGCATCGATGGTGGTGGTTTCGATGAATGCGCAGTTTGAGGAAGTAAGCGGAATTCGCGCTGAAGGAGTGGGTCAGGCAATTCAGCAGATCGCTCGAGACCAATCCATGGTTTCTCTGACAAAAGATTTATTTGAACGTGTTCAGGGGTCAATGTCTCGTTCGGCAGTCGATGATTTTGAGTTCAGCGGAGTTGCTTATCAGGTAATCGGTGCAGGCGCGGGGCCTCAGGGGCAAACGGGAATGGCGATGATTTTCAAGAGGAAGGATTGACGCGATAGATGAGTTCGTTGAAGGTACAGCGTTTTTCAAATACTGAAATGGAGCGACAGCCTGGTGAGGTTGCGCGCCTTCGTATATTGAAAGGTCCTGACCGAGGCGGAATTTTCATTGTTAGGGATTCTTCCGTTATTCTTGGTCGTGGTGAAGAGGCTCATGTGCGCGTGTCAGATGTCAAGACATCGCGGGTGCATGCAAGGCTCGATTATACCAATCAAGGTTGGGTTGTGACTGATCTCGGCTCGGCAAATGGAATTTTTTCCCAAGGTGAATTCATACGAAAAATGACCGTAAAAAGCGGCGAGCATTTTACTTTGGGTGAAACCATTTTTGAGTTTCTGACTTCGGATCAGGAAACCCGCATTTTAACGGCACCTTTGAAAAAAGGTGAAGAAGTAGAGCAAATGGACTTTGCGCTGATGGACCAGAAAAAGCGCGTTCAAAATTATTCGAAAGCGCCGAAGCAGCCTTTGGTTGCGAAAGGTTCTGAGGCAGATCAATCTTCAAAAAAACGAACGTTGCTCATGATTGCTGCGTTGGTTGGTTTGTATTTCTATTTTGGTATGGGTGATGATGCGCCAAAGGCACCGTCAAAAATCGCACGAAAAAAGAAAGACCAGGATAAAGAGCGGGGGCTTGCGGCTGAGACAGCTGAAACCGTGGACCTTGAAGTAGCAAAAACAGCGGAACAGTATTATCGCCAGGGGTTTCGTGAGTATCGTGAAGGTAATTATATGCGCGCTAAAGCTCAATTTGAGCTGGCTTTGCAGGTGAACCCGAATCATGGTCTTGCCAGACACTATTTGCTGGTTGCGGAGCAGGATATCAAGAGTCTAATTGAGAAAACGATCGAGCTTGGCCGAAAGTCAAAATATACGGGCAGGTTGAGGGAGTCGAAAGGATTTTTTGAGGCCGCAATGCGCCTCATGTATAATGATCAGAGCAACCCTGATTTTATCGAGTGCGAAGAAGAAGTGAAGAAGATCAACAAGGAACTTGAAAGGATGCCGGTTAAGTGAGGTTGGAAGTCTTCCGACATGGGCAGTTGCTTCAGGAAGTCAGTCTTCAGGATTCAGAGATCCTGGTAGGACGGGATGAGTCTTGTAAAATCAGACTCGATGATCGTTCCATATCACGAAAGCATGCCGTATTTCGCAATTCAAAGAACGGTGACATTGAAGTCGAGAAAATTTCAGAATTCGGATGGATGAAGTTGAATGGCCAGAATTCAAATCATTCAAAATTGAAGTCGGGAGATCGACTTGAGTTGGGACCATTTGAGATTCGATTCATGCATGAAAAGCAGAATTTAGAAGAAGTGCCTGCTATTCCAGCGCCTGTTCAAATTCATGTTGAACCGGTTGAAGTGCCTGTCGAAGCTATGGCTGAATCAAGTGAGCCTGTCGAGAGCATGGATCAAATCGAGCAGGACTCCCCGTTTCAGAATCAAGAAGTTACACCTGATTTCGGTGGTGATTTTCAGTTGCCTCAATCAGACGAATCACAAAAGCCGGAAGAAAATGTCTCGGAAGAACATCTGGATTTTTCCGAATCACATGATGAGCGGACAAGATTCATCGGAGCAAAACAATCGATTAGGGCGATTTTGAACTTCGGTAATGGAAATGAATATGAGATCGGGGATGACGAAATCGCCATTGGAAGATCTCAGCAGTGTCACGTGGTCCTGGAAGATCGAAGAGCTTCCCGTAGAAATACGCTCATTCAGCGACGTGACGGAAAATATTTAATCAAGGACTTGGGGTCTGCGAACGGGACCCTTTTGAATGGTGACCGCATTGAAGAGTCTGAATTGCATAGTGGCGATGATGTTCAGGTCGGTGATACCCGATTCAAATTCGAAGTGGTGCAAGCCGATTATCAAATCAAGCAACAGGAATTCATCTCGGTTCCTCAGCCTGAAATTCAGGTTGCGCCGCCAGACTTGATGCCGTCTTCCTTTCAGCAGCCGGTAAGAGAGCAGTTTTCATTGCCACCGCACGAACAGCAAGCGCCTACATTCGATGCGCCACCGAAGAAAAGCAGTCTTCTTGGTGGTTTTATTGATCGCTATCGAATGATGAATACACGCATGCAGATCATCTGGGGTGCCGTGATTATTTTTGGTGTTTGGTCGCTTATGCAGGAAGATCCTGAAGAGAAAAAAGTGAAGCTCAATGGAGCTCCTCAAAAAAGAGCTGCTGTTCAAAAGAAAGACGACAAAAAGCAAGGTGGACCCGTATCGTTGGAGATGTTGACTCCTGAACAGCGCAAGTACATTGATACCCAGTATCAGTTGTCTTTTGACCTATATAAGAATCGTGAGTACGACCGATGCCTGTTGGAGCTTGATAAAATTTTTACGCTGATTCAGGACTATAAAAATGCCCGAGAAATTGCAGCATTTGCTCGTGAAGGTAAGCGAAAGCTGGAAGCGATTGAAGAAGAACGTAAACGAAAAGAGCAAGAGCGTCAGACGCAACTCAAGCTTCAAGCACTGATCGAACAAGCTGGCCATCTCATGGGTGACAAGAAATATAAGGATGCGGAAGCGATTTTTCCTGAAATTGAACTCATTCAGCCAGAAAATTTTGCAGTCAGTGAGTGGCGTAAGCAGATTGTAACTGAAACCGAACGAGTTGCTCGTGAAGTTGAAGAGAAAAAACGCTTGGAAGACTTGAGAAATAAAGGCTGGAAAGATTTCAACGAAACGGTCGAAAAGGTCAAGGCAAGAAAATACTATGAGGCACTCGATGCCTTTGATGAGATTCTTTCCAGAAACATAGATGATGCCAAATTGAACAAGTCGATTAAGGAAGAGATTTCAAAGGCTGAATCTGCGATTGAATTAGAGCGTGAGCCACACATTACTTCTGCAAAACAACTAGAAAAAGATGGCAAGTTGACTGAAGCATATCGGTCTTATCAGAAAGCACTTGATGCCGACCCGATGGATGAAGAATCTCCCGAGGGGATGAAGCGAATCAAGGGGATTTTAAGCGAAAAAGCGAAACACATTTATACAGAAGGGGTGTTTGCGGAAAGCTTTGGTGATCTTGAGACTGCTGAAAAGAGATACCGTGAAGTACTTGAAGTAGTTCCCGTTGGTGATGCTTATCACGCCAAAGCCGAATCAAAACTAAAGAAGCTTACCGTATTGAGAAGGTCGGCAAGTGAGGGATCACCACAATGAGTTCATCCGAATCTTGGAAAAAGACACGTCTTCCCGTCAGATGGATTGAAGGGTTGCAGTTTCAAGGCGCTGCACCATTGCAAGAAGATCAATTTGAAGTGAATCCGGAACGTGGAATTTTCATTCTCTCGGATGGATTTGGTGGAAGCCCCGGTAAGAAGGCTGCCGAGGTGGTTACATCATCGGTCAAGAGATTTTTAGAAATGGAAGCCGGCGATCTCGATGCGACTATGCCGTTTGAGTTGAGACCTTATTTTTCACTTGCGGGAAATATACTTTTTAATGCGGTTGCATTTGCAAATCAGAAATTGATGCGTGAATTTAATCAGGTTCCCATGATGGATCGAGGTGGGGCCTCGATGATTGCCGGATACCTGGAGGGCAGATTGCTTGCATTGGCAAATGTTGGTGCATGTAGGGTTCATTTATGTCGAGATGGAATGATCAAAGAGATCATTAGTCCTAAGACACTTGAGCGTCAGGTCAATCCATTTCAGGAAGAGTCTGATTCCGCCGTACCACTGATGAGTTTTGGTACAGCAAGGCAGTTAGAGCCCGAAATTACAGAAATCGAACTTCGCCCGGGAGATCGAATCTGTTTTGGTACATCGGGGTTCAGGCAGTCGATTCGTGATCAATTGCTAGCATTGAAATCTCGCGATGAATTCAGTCAACGCCTTGACGTGATTCGTTCCGAAAGTGGAATGCTTTCAAATGCATCGGCAATATTTGCCGGTTTTTGACGGGTTCAGTTGTTAAAATTACATCGATAATATGTAAATAATCGTGAGATAATCGTAGTTGGGTGAAAAAACTGCGAAGAAGGTCTTCTGCTGAAGGCGGGCAAGCGATTCTCGAATATATCCTTCTACTTTCCATTGTATTGGTGAGTGTCGCCTATTTTTTGAAAAAAATTTCAAATGGCTTTGATAATATGACCGCAAATACAGGCGGTAAGCTGGAGCGTCAGTTGCGGACGGGGTCAGCTCCTCCCAGCATATGGAAGAATCCAACCAAGTGAAATCAACATCAGGTCAGGCAATCTTGGAATACATTATTTTACTGGCGATCGTTGTTTCGCTTTTTGTGATGATGGTTAAATTACTCGCTGACGGCAACGCCATGCAAAAGCTCAAAAGCCCGCTGGAGAAGACCTATAAATATACCTATCAATATGGCCATCCTCAAGTGAGAGGTCAGAAAGATGGCGGTCCCAAAAACATTCCGCAGTACGACAAGGACAAAGAATTCAGAATTTTCATCAATCCGCCGATCAGTCAATAGACATGAAGTGTTTAAAAGTTGATCAAAAACGAAGTGTTCGATCAAGCAAGGGTTGCCGAAAAGGGCAAGCCCTGACTGAGTTCGTTCTCGGTTTGATGATCATGATTTCATTTTTCTTTTTCTTCATCAAGATCGCAGCCACTTTTGTGATTGGTAATTACATTCACTATGCAACGTTCATGTCAGCTCGAACCTATATGGCTTCAGCTAAGAGTAAAGATATTCAAAAAGAAAATGCGGAAACGGTTTTAAGAAAAATGGTTTTGAATCGATGGAAAACAATCATCAAGGCCGACTCCGGCACTTCAGGCTCTGTACCGGGTGGTTATGTCGGTGATGGGGATATTTATTTAGATGATCC
>CALPVV020000031.1 GCA_943327105.2 Nitrosovibrio sp. Nv4 | reverse complement strand
TAATCGATACCAGTTGATCAGGTTATAATAGATTCGACCACGCACCAATCCAAGCATGTTACGAAGTCGGAACTCATTGTCCAGAATCACCTCTTCGGGCACCTTCATCATCAAGGCAAATTGACGATAGACCTGATGATAAGCATGGCTTGCATATGAAAAAGTAAACGGTGATGTGACGCCGCTATAACTCTCGATAATATTGGAATTGTCCCAAAGGTTGGCATCTTTCCCATTAATGCTTTGATCGTAAAATGACTCAATTGGAAAGGAAGTGACCGGCCTCATTTGTACAAATGAAATTTTTCCATCTTCGATTGCCCATTCAATGTCTTGTGGACTGCCATCAACCAACATCTCCAATTTCAAGGCAGCTCTGGAAAGCTCTTCTATTTGAGATGGGCTCAAGGAGGATTCATTTATCAAAGAAGAATTTACCGGCTCTTTGATGATACCACCATGGGCTGAACGTCTCATGGCATATGTTTTTTCAGTCAATCTTGAATGGGTCGCCAGAAATGATGAACGATTAACACGATAGTGGTCGGCATCGAGTTCCCCACTCACCAATCCCTCGCCCAATCCCCACACTGATTCAATCACCAAATGATCACGATCAAGTGGCTGTAGAGGATCACGCGTAAACATCACACCGGCAGCCTCAGCATTCACCATGAGCTGAATGACGACTCCCATTTTTGGATGACTCGTCAATAACCCTCTTTGATTGCGATAACTCAGTGCCCTTGCCGAATAAGCTGAAGCCCAAGAACGGCGTATGGATTCGGATATGGCATGGAGACCTTTTTGAAAAAGATAACTTGAGAATAATCCTGCAAATGAATGTTCCTTTGAATCTTCATCAAGACCGCTTGATCGAATAGCGAGAAAGCAATCTGACCAGCCTAATTCATCAATTCTTGATTTCAACTCAGATTCAAATACCGAAGGAAGCTGATGTGCGAGAAAAATTTTCTCAACTTTCTGAGCGAAACCTTCAAGGTCTTGATCCACTATCAATTGGGATCTTAATCCATGTTCATCAACGTATTGATCAAAAACAAGACTTGAAACACAAAACCAATCTGGCACAGGGACACCTGCTCTGGTTAATACAGCCAGATTCCTTGCCTTTCCGCCTCCAAATAACGAAAAGTCATGATCAGAGTTTTTGGAACCGAGAAAAAACAGACTCATCGTTTAAAGCCTCCGAAAAAAGTCATGAGTGGAACCGCCCAAATAGCAATCAAAAGGTATAAGGTGACGATACCCTCAATTACCTTGAATTTTTGAGGAGCCCACCAAATCAAACTCGAAGCAAGAATCACCAAAATATAAATAGGGCCAAGCAATAAATCCACACCAAGCTGTTTAGCTGAATGGGTCGCAATGGCAAGCAAACCGATCAATAGGAACATTGTTTTATTCTTACCGAATTGAGTTAGGTAGGTTTTTAAGATTGGATGCGCAGAAAGATCGAGCTTCCTGCCGACTTCAAAACCAAAAAAAGCACCAAGCAGCATCATGCAAAACCAGAAAACGTTTAAATCGGTTAGTACTTCTTTGTGGTAACAAGAATATACAAAGGCACCCATCGGAAAAAGAATGAGCTGATGGGTAATGGCATAGAGCAGCGGTCTTTTCGACAACCATTCCCCTACAAAAAACTCCCTAAACATCAAGTATAAATATACAGTTCCAACTGCGAATAAAATTCCTGCAACCGGATTCAAAAATAATCCCATAATGACTGCAAGCAGAATCATGGTGTTGTTGAATCGGGAGATCCACAAACCAAATTCAGCATGAGTGAACAATCCGCGCGGCAGTGGTCGATCTGGGTGGGCAATCTTGTCTTTATCAAAATCCTTGAACTCATCCATTAACCGAATCTGTGCCAAAAACAACATTCCACCGATGACTGCCAAAACAGTGGTCAATATAGATGATGTGTAGCCAGAGTTAAATTCAGCAAGAATCCTTGCTGAATGAGTGATTCCTAACGCCACCAATAGGTTTGGGATTAACGGAAAACGTTCTTTAAAATAAATATTCCATCTTGAACTCATCGACTTGCTCCTCGATCTATCCGAGCTCGATGTCTTCGATCTCGGATGATCTTACGTTCCAATACATGTTTGATTTCTGGAAAATCCTTTATGATTCTTGACCGTTGATGACGAAGGCTTTCACCGATCAACACCAGTTCATTTTTTTGATTACGCTCAAGAAAAGATGCTGTGGATTTCAAAACCGAATACAATTTCTGCTCCAGTAAAAAATCTTCTTTTGTTTGAAAAGAGCGGCCCATAAACCAGAGCCCCTGCTGATCCTGTTCAATTCGGTCTCCCATGAGATGCCAAATCACTCCCTGGTCGTCCTTGACTTTACTTCGTATATTTTCCTCTTCATTACCTATGTAATAAGGACAAACATGATTACCACTCACCCAGAAACCTGATTCGTCATTTCGAATTGATACTTCAGGAATCTGATTTCCTAAATACAATGTTTGTAAAAAACCATGATTTAAGCTTTCTTCAACTGCTTTTCTCGCATTACTAAAAGTCACTGGCTCGGCTTCACTGCTTCCATAAACATGCATAAAGCGAGTTTCATCAGGAAAGCGCTGAAATGCATTCTCAAAAACAGCGCAATCGGTTAATGCTCCCCCCACATGCACCTGCTTTAAAGGCGGTAAATGATCGAGTTTAAGAAACCGGTCTAGAAAAGCGGGACCACAGCTCAGTGTTTCGGGTTGTAACTCAATCGGAAGCGAGTTCAACCGCAAAAGGTGCTTTTTTTCCCACTTAGGTGGAACAAAAAGCGTACCTCTACCCATTCCTAGATTCGCCAATACAAGATTCGCAAAAATAGCAAGATCTGGTCTTTTGAATTGGTTCATTTGGGCGGATTTTTGAATGGCATGATTTTGAGCAGTCAACCCGGAATGAGTTCTGACCACACCTTTGGAAGTCCCGGTAGTTCCCGTTGTAAAGGTGATGATTCCTGGAAATTCAGGACTGACATTCTCTACAGGTAAGACTCCACTCTTAGAGCCACTACAAAGAGAACCAGCACTGATCCAGTGGGGAATATTGCGGATTGCTTTTACCCTTATGCCCCAAGCTCGTCCTACTATTGAAGTGACCATGACCTTTGGATTCATCTTGGAAATGATCGATTCGATCTCGAGCAAGGGCAGAAAAGGTTCTACTAAAATTACCGTTGCGCCTAAAGAAAGAACTGCCATTACAGTCGCATAAAAATCAGCTGAAATACTGTCTGCAAGAAGAACAGAATCACCTTGTGAAACACCAAACTCATTTAACTTCAATCGGGCGGCTATTGCTTTTGACTGAAGATCACCGAAATAAACAGGTGAACCATCAAGAGGAAAGAAAGCCAACTGATTGGGGGGCAAGTCCCGTTCTAGAAGAAGATTCAAGGTATTCAACTTCTTCTCCTTGAAATTTTCAATCGCAAAGATTCCTTCATGCCAAGGGTTACTTGAAAATCTGGTTTGACCTCAAGATCACCGCATGGAGCAACTGAAAAACTCTGAAAAAATTGAATCAAAATCAACTTTACTTCCATTAAAGCAAGATGCTTACCCACACAAGTGCGAGGCCCCATTCCAAATGGGAAAAATGAAAGCTTAGTTCGTTCTCTTAATTCAGAAGTCCAACGCGAAGGTTTGAAATCATTCGGGCTCTCCCAGATCTTAGGATGACGATGAACAAGATAAGGAGAGATAAAAAGAATAGAGCCTGCTTTAATTGAAGAACCACGTAACTCATCGCTATGAATTGCACGCTTTGTCCATGCCCATACCGGCGGATAAAGACGAAGGGTTTCATCAACCACATTATTCAAAAAAGGCAGCTGAAAAGTATCACCACCATTTGGAACCCGACGCCCCAGAACCTGGTCAATCTCGGAATGAAGATCTTTTTGAACTTCCGAATTATTCGAAACAAGATACAAGATCCAAGGCAATAGCAAACCCGTAGTCTCAAATCCTGCAAGCATCATTGATGCAACTTCATCCCTCAATTGATGCAGCGACATTGATTCTCCCGTTTCAGGGTCACGCGCAATCATCATCTTTGTGATGATGTCTTCATTTTCTTTTCCTGCATCAAGCTCTGCACGTTTTTTCAAAATCACATCGAAAATGGTCTGATCTATAATCCGCTTTGCTTTTTGAAACTTTAAATTAGAGGGAGTAGGAAAATACAAAGGTACCGTAACCAGCTGATGAAAGCGCTGAGTTAAAAAAACATTGATGTATTCCATGCTTTCGCGAAGCCTGTCGAATTGAGATCCGACTTCGGAACCAAACACGGCTTCCCCTACGATTTCAAATACAAGTTTTTTCAACTTGAAGCCAAGATCGATGACGCCGTCACCTTTCAGAACGATTTCGTGATTGAGTTCATCAATAAAACCAGCAATGCGACGGTTCATCGCATCAACCATTTTTAAAATAGTTCCTTGATGAAAAGTAGGTTGAATCAACCTTCTCTGCTTACGCCATTTTTCGCCTTCACTCATGAGAATGCCATCACCCACCAGCTCACGCAGATTGGTAGCTTTGACATAATTCTTGGCATTCTTCGCTTCAACCCAGTGAATATCTTCCGGGTTGGTAATCAACAATAAAGGGTGACTGCCCAGACGAAACCAGACCTGGTCATCATTGGTGTCTCGAAGCGATGATAAAAAAGAAATTTTGTTCCGACGATATTCAAGAAAATTACCTAAAAATGGAAGACCGTTGATTTCAGGAATCGATTTCATGATTCTCGCCTTTCCAACACTTCCACACGATACATCTGGACTTTTTCCCTGGCAATCAATGCACGATATTTGTCTGTGATTTCAATGAAGCCGCTTCGATCCAACTGGTAAGGAATATGCAGATAGTGCCGCAGAACCACCAGTGATGTCTCGGAGAGTCCACTTCGAATTTCACTCAGAAAAGCAGATTCACGATTACCTTTAAAATAAGATGCGACATTTGAAAATGAAACGAAGCCGATGGATTTTTGCGCCGCCAACCACGAGACCAGATCCTCACTCACCCACTCGATCGATACATTCGGCAGGGCTTTTTTTGCAGCTTCAAAAACAGTTGAATCTGCTTCAATTGGAAAGCCTTCTAAAAACCTCAATTCACCCAGAAGTGTCAGCTGCAAAAAAAAATTTTTTCTCGCAAGATCCTGATCGAACAGCCGCTGGTAAGCCTGACTGTAGTATTCCAGATAGCTCATTCCTGTATTATTCTCAGGAAAGCTACCACGATAAAGAAGCGCATTGAACGTCCGGGCGTTTCCTACAATTGAAAGCAAAAGATTCCATCGCCATCCTTGGATCACATCTCGTACATATTTCTTCTGTTCTTCAATACTTGAACATGCAAACAATCCTTCGATCCGTCTTTTTCCAAGAATCGCTTTTGCTATTTTTGAAAAAAAGATGAAAGTTTTCTCCCAACGACCACTGAGCAATATTGGTTTCCAAAGGTTTTTTTCAAAAATCGACTCAAGCATCGATTTCGACCTTGGGCTCAAGTTTAACCTTTGAAACATTGTTTTGCGAACTTGTGCAGGTGTGCCCGGCATCCCCTTTTCATACCCCCAAAAAAAGAGAAACTCTTCATGTGAGTACGTTCTTAAGGTTTCTATTCTGAGCTCACAGAGTGCAAGCTGTACTGGTGAAATATCAACAACACTGATCTTTAATGGCTTCTTTGCAAGAAGCGGAATGATACGGCTACCGCTACCACAAACTGCAACGACATGAGGGCAATTTTCCGGCAATAGATTCAATTCCAACCCTGCGTCTTCATTAGCGAGTGTATAATTCAATTGTTCAAAATATCGGTTTGCCACTTACATTCAGAGTAGATCATTGACCCCCCTGAACAAACCTGAAAATATATGCTCATGCTGAGATTATCACCTCTGAGTTTCCGCCAAATTCGTGCCAAGCCATTTCGTTCATTACTGACCCTTTTCAGTATCGCTCTTGGCGTTTCACTCTATACCTCAATTGATATCGTCAATTTTTCGACACTGAAAAGTTTCGAAAATGCGATCGATTCGATCACCGGTAAGGCAAAACTGACACTCATGGCCGGAGAGAATGGTTTTGAGGAAACAATTTTAGATAAAGTTGAAAAATCCACGGTCGTTAAAAATGCAATTCCGCTAATTGAAACACAAGTTTTTTACGTTTCACCGGATACCAGGAAAACCGAGACTCTGGTGGTACTTGGTGTGGATTTACTGAAAGAAAGCACTGTGCGTGCTTATCAGGCAGAAGACCAAAATGTAATTGATGACCCTCTCACTTTTCTCAATCAAGCTGACAGCATCATCATCACCCGTGATTTCGCCAATAGGCATAATCTAAAAATCGATTCTAAGATAAAGCTTGCAACATCAAATGGCACAAAATGGTTCACCGTTCGTGGAATCTTAAAACCAGAAGGCCCCGCAAAGGCCTATGGCGGAAACCTTGCCATCATGGATATCGATGGCGCTCGTGTTCAATTTGGAAAGCAAAATAAAATCGATCGAATCGACATTGTTCCTCAAGAATCAATGAAGCTGTCGGAAGTGCGAACACAGCTTGAAAAAGAATTTTCTCCCGCTCTTAAAGTAGAAAGCCCGGAGTCCCAAGCTGAGAACATGAAAAAACTTGTTGAGGGTTATCAGGGTCTACTTTCATTTGTAGGTTTACTTGCCCTGATTGTAGGTTTATTTCTGGTTTTGAATACCACAAACATTTCAATTGCCGAACGTCGGCGTGAATTCGGTATTTTACGTGCAGTTGGCGCAACCAAAAGCGGTATTTTGAAAATTCTGGTTGAAGAGGCTCTATTACTTGGATTCTTTGGTTCTTTCATCGGTGTCATGTTGGGAAAATTCGTCGCAACACAGATGGAGTCGTTGATCTCAATTGCTCTTTCAACTCAGTACCTCATTCCGGTTTATGTCAGCAAACTACAGTTAGCGCCGGAACACTGGTTTAGGGGTCTTTTTCTTGGCACATCGGTAACGATGATTGCAGCGATGATTGCAGGTCGAAAAACAAACCAGATTCAAGCGATTGAAGCAGTAAAAAACGGAGTTTCTAAAACAACGACTCCAACGATGGCCACGCCTTTGATCGGTTTAGGACTTTTACTATTGATTGTAATGGATGCCAGATTTGGGATGAGCCAACAATTCCCCATCGTGCGATCTTTAAATCCGTTTTTTCTGATTTTTGGTTCGGTGATGGCCAGCCCAATTCTCGTCAGATCATTGATTCGTGTTGTACGGTTTGTCATTCCCTTTCCGATCATCCGACTTTCAAGTGACAATCTTCTTCAAAATGCAGATCGCACCGGTTCAAACATCATGACCTTAATGGTTGGACTGATGCTTGTGATTGTTCTTTCACTCATGAACAACAGCATCAAATACAGCATCACTTCTTGGTTCGATCGCACTCTTGCAGCCGATCTGGTGATTTCTTCTTCTGGAAAACTGCTAACTTTTCAGGTTCAGCCACTCAAAGAAAATCTTAAGGAACGAATCAATCTCATTCCAGGTATCGACATTTCAAATGGAATCGGTGCCAGCGGCCTTCGCTACGTCAAACAGCAATATGAGGGCAAGACCCTTGCCATCAAGGCATTTGATCGACCAAACCCTCGTTTGGAGAAAAATCAATTTGATGTCACTGAGGGAATTCCCGAAAAAGTGATCCGTGAATTTTTTGATGTAAACTCAACCATCCATTCGAATGCGATCCTTGTTTCACAAAATTTCGTGATGAAATTCAAGAAACACACCGGAGATCAGATCTCACTCCAAACGCCAACGGGAATCCATCAGTTTAAAATCATCGGGGTGATCGCTGAATTCACGAATCCTGAAGGAGTATTTTACCTGAACCGTGAAGTCTATAGAAAGCTCTGGAAAGATGAATTGATTTCGGGTTTTTTTGTCATGGCTAAACCCGGAGTTTCACCTCAAGAAATCAGAAGCTCATTGGACAACACTTTGGGACGAGAGCTTGGGCTAATGGCAACCATGAATTCAGAGCTGATTGCACAGGCAAAACAACTCGTCGACGAAAGCTTCACTTATACGAAGGCAATCGAGTGGTCTGCACTTCTGGTTGCCCTCTTTGGGTTATTCAACACCTTGATGGTCAGCGTACTGGAACGAACACGAGAGTTCGGTATTTTACGTGCAATCGGGATGACTAAATCACAACTGACTTTAATGATTCTCAGTGAGTCACTGATTCAGGGGACTCTGGGTGGTTTGGTTGCCATCTCGATCGGTATTTTTGTCACTTACTTTTGGGTGATCGGTACCCTTTCCAGTCTGATGGGCTGGGTACTTCAATTTTCCCTGCCATGGGACGCAGTATGGAAGACGGTTCTTTTTGGAGTCACTGTCGGTGTTTTTGCAGGACTTTTTCCTTCAGCTCGGGTTTCAAAACTGGAGGTCAGGGCTGCCTTGGAACATGAATAAGACTCAATTATTTACACTTATTTTATTTACAAAAACAGACTGTTTTAGTACATTCCTTGAGCATGAACGGCGAATTCGCTTTCTTCATCAATACTGAATCAGGTGCAGGTATCTCGGCAAATAAGGCCAAAGATGCTGAGGAATCCTTATTCGGTTTAAATGTCAGATCAAGCACACCCACTTCATCTTCAGAACTATCCCGTGCCTGTAGTGAACTAAAAAGCAGTCAAACCAAAGCGGCGGTTGTTTTTGGTGGTGATGGCACCCATTCTTATGCACTACGCGGATTACTCGAAAGTGGAATTCCACTTTACCCATTCCCATCAGGCACAGCTAATGATCTTTCCACTGAACAAGGAATTACCAGTTCACTGGATCAGCTTCGGGATCTGGTTGGAAAAAATTCCGTTAAAGAATTCCGTGTAATTGGTGTGAATGGCATTCCATTTTCAACAGTTGCAGGCATCGGAATCGGTAGTGCATTATGCGACGAGTACAATTACTTGAGAAACCGGTTTCCACTTTTTAAAAAACTCTCGCAGCGAGTGAACTGTGAAATCTATTCTCTTTTGGCCATAAAACAGATTTTTTCAAACTGGGGAAAAGGAATTAAAATCAGAGTCAAGGGAGATAGCTTTGAGCGGGACCTGGTTGCTTCATCCATCATGATCTGCAATCAATCCACCTTGGCAGGTAACTTGAAAGTTGCACCCAATCAAACCAATTCTGATGATGAATTCACCGTATTGATTCATCCTGAGGCCTGTGGTTTTTCAACACTCCGTGGCCTAGCCCAACTGAAATCAAAGAGTATCTCGCAATCCTTCATTCGCTTTAAAACAAAAAACCTACTGCTTGAAACCCTAGATCATCAATTACTCAAAGTTTTTGGTGATGGCGAAATACTCACTGAATCAAACAAACTTGAGTTCAAGGAATTTCCAAAGAAACTAAGAATCTTTACCGGTAACTGCTGAAAACTACTTGAGTGGCCCATGAATTGCTAGTTGTGATCATGGAGAAAAAACATGCAGATCCCGATTCAGGTTTCATTTCGTCATCTTGAACATTCGCCCTTCATCACTTCAGCCATTAGGAAAAGAGCTCGTAAATTGGAGAAATTTTTTCCAAGAATCACCTCAATGCGTGTGATGGTCGAACCCTCTCATCAAAAAAGGAAACAGGGCAATCTTTACCATGTCCGGATCGATATGGCAGTTCCCGGAAAAGAGATCATTGTAAAACGTGATCCTGGTAAGAATCATGCTCATGAAGATATTTATGTCGCCATTCGAGATGCATTTGATTCTGCCAGACGGCAATTGGAAGATTTCGTTCGCATAAACTATCAATTAAAGACAAAACTACACGAGCGCCCGATGATCGGAAAAATTGTCCGTTTTTTTCCGAACGAAGATTGTGGATTCTTAAAGACAACTGACGGTAGAGAACTTTATTTTCACCGCAACAGTGTATTAAATAAAGGTTTTGAACGGATTCGACTTGGCGATGAAGTACGCTATTCCGAGGAACAGGGAGAACAAGGTCCTCAAGCCAGTACGGTCGATCGCATAGGCAAAAACGGAAGGCATATTTCCATTTCTTAATCGATTCATGCCCTAAATGAGTAAATTTGCCCAATTTCTCGTTAAGTCGGCTCTAATTTGACCATTTTTTTATTTCTTTTGGATTTATTTATTATTTCTTTAAAGCTATAGTGGTTATAAATGAAAACGGAACCACTCAAAGGCAAAAAGATCCTGATCGTTGATGATGAAGATTTCTTGCGCGAAGTCTTAAGTGAGATTTTTGCTGACTCTGGTGCAATCACCAAGAGTGCTGAAAATGGAACCAAAGCATTTGAGATTCTTCAGGTAGAAAAGTTTGACGCGGTAATCTCTGACATTCGGATGCCCGGTGGAGACGGCTTGTCACTGATTGAAAACATCAGTACTCAGCTTGAAGAAAAACCAAAGGTCTTTCTTTGCTCAGGCTTCAATGACATCTCGCCTGAAAAAGCTAAAAAATTTGAAGTCGTGGAAATTTTTTCAAAACCCTTCAATAACGAAAAGCTCGTCAATACAGTTGCTCGAGTCCTCACTTTAGACCATTAAAAAAAAAGGTCCTACAGGAGTTATCTGTAGAACCCTTTTATCCTGATATTGTTTGATCTCTTAAAGATTGATCATGAACTGAAAACTTGCCCCATAAGCACTCTGGTAAAGACTGCGACAAGTGTTCTGATAAAGTACCATTCCTTGTCCACAGTTAGCTTGTGGCAGACAACCGTAGTTGGTTGAGTAATAGCCAGGCTGGCATGAATTGGTGTTTTGAATGCCAGTATTGCAATTAGTTCCGTAACCGTAGTTGTAATTGATACCGTAGTTAAAGCCACCGTAATTGCCGGTGTTACTGTAAGTGTTATTATTGGTATTGTTGATGCAGTTATTATTGATATTGTTATTCACAACCGGAATGCAACTGTTGTTGTAAGATGCATAACCGTACTGACAGTTTCCTTGAGTTCGACAGCCGAATTGAGTGTTGAACTGGCCTGATGGACACTGAACATTCTGATTGAATTGCTGCTGAACAGCAGGAATACAACTATTGTTGTACATGGCGAAACCAAATTGGCAATTGCCTTGAGGGAGACACCCGTACTGAGTATTTACTGATCCTGCCTGGCAAGTGTTGTTATAACCGTACTGAGGGTACTGGCCTGGAGCAGGATTGGAATTAGTGTTTCCGCATCCGCTCAAAAAGAACAAGGATGCGCCAAGTACCGCAAGTGTTGTTAATGCTTTCATAAATTTTCCCCTTTTTTTGGACGTAAATTTTCGTTACGGGATACCTATAATGCTACGCATAAAAAGAGAAGACATTTTTCAATCAATTTGATTTATTTTTGGACTTAGGAAGGTTATTTTGCAATTTCAATGGGTTACAAAGGACATTATTCAGTGTTAGCATGGTTTTCTCATGAGTCTTTTCTCTAAAAACATCCCTAGCCCTCTTGGACAGCTGACATTAATAGCCGGCAGGGATTGTCTAAATGCAGTTTTATGGCCATCCGAGAAACCTGGACGCGTACCAATTGGACAAGGAATTGAGACTCAGAGTCATACCATCCTAGAAAAGGCAGCATCACAACTCACCGACTACTTCGATGGCAAGCTGACTGAATTTGATCTTCCAGTCGAACTCCTTGGCACCCCTTTTCAAATCAAAGTGTGGAATGAATTGAAACAAATCAAATTCGGACAAACCACCAGCTACAGCTCTATCGCCCATGCCATTGGCTCCCCAAAAGCAGTTCGTGCGGTAGGCACTGCAATTGGCCGTAATCCATTAAGCATCATTTATCCATGTCACCGAGTCATCGGAAAAAATGGATCTCATCATGGTTTTGCAGGCGGTATTGCAAATAAAAAAGCATTGCTTTCATTGGAAGGTCACCGATGAAAAACATCTTATTGGAAATGGAAAAACTGAAAAATCCTAACAGCGGTCTAGGGCAGTTTTGCCTGCATTTGGGCAAACAGTTTCAACAAATCCCCCATCCAAATCTTGAAATTGATTACTATCTTCCAGGCTCTCAAAAAAGTGCATTTGGCGAAGAGACGCGATTTATCAAACACTCACCTCTTCACAAGTTTTTTCCCTATCGCGGAAAACATCATAAAGTTTGGCATTGCCTTCATCAAAACTCGGCGTATCTGCCTTTGAGCAAGGAAACCAAACTGATTCTCACCATCCATGACCTGAACTTCATGGAAAAATATAAAAGCATCAAGCGCACCATTAAACTTGCGGGTCTTCAAAAAAAAGTTGATCGCGCTGATGCAATTACCGTGATCTCGCACTTCACCGAAAAAATGGTTCGCCAACATTTGAAAACCGGCTCAAAACCGATTTATGTCATTCCAAATGGCAACACTCTGGAAATGGTTGAAGACCCGGCTAAACCAGATTTCGTGCAGTTTCACGAATTCATCTTCACCCTTGGAATCATTTCAAAGAAAAAAAACTTCCATGTCCTGCTGCCACTATTGGAAGCAAACCCACACCTTCACCTCGTGATCGGTGGCAACAATCAAGGTGAATACGCCGCTGAAATCATCGCGATGGCAAAAAAACTAAAAGTCGAAGATAGACTTCATTTGCCTGGCACCTTGAAAAATGAAGAAAAAAGCTGGCTCTACCAAAACTGCAAGGCATTCGTTTTTCCCTCTCTCACTGAGGGGTTCGGCTTACCCGTGATTGAAGCGATGAGCATGGGCGCGCCCGTGTTTCTTTCAAATCGAACCAGTCTGCCAGAAGTGGGGGGCCCTGAAGCTTTCTATTGGCCTGACTTTGACCCAAAATCGATGTGCAAAGTTTTTGAAGAAGGAATGGAAGCATTTGATTCAGCCCGAGCCGAGCGCTCAAAAAAATGGGCCAGCCAATTCTCGTGGGAAGCCGCAGCCCGAGCCTATCTGAAAATCTATGAAGAGATCTGAGTCACGATCAAGATTGAAAATCGCAATTGTGGGTTCCGGTCCGGCAGGACTGATGGCATCCACTCGCCTTGCTCTTTCAAATCAGGCAAATCAACTCGACATTCATCTCTTTGAAAAACGTCCAGGCTTGGGGCGAAAACTCCTGATTGCCGGAAGCTCGGGACTCAACATATCACATGAGCACTCCCTGCAAGACTTCTCGAATCATTATGAAGGCTGGGATAACGATTTCTGGAAAAACCTATTGAATGACTTTGGACCGAAAGACTGGATCAATTTCATCGAGAAAAAACTGGGAATGGAGACTTTTCTCGGAACCTCACAACGCTATTTTGTTCGCGAGATGAAAGCTTCGAATCTATTGAAGCAATGGACCCGCTTTCTAGAAGAACATCATGTAACGATTCATGCAAACCATGAACTCAGTAATTTCAATACCGAAGGTGAACAGATTTCCCTTCAGTTCAATCATGATTCGAATTTGAATTTTGAATGCGATCGTGCTGCTTTTTTTCTGGGCGGTGCCAGCTGGGAAAAAGAAGAACCTTCTTGGGTAAGGCTCTTTCATTCAAAGAATTTTTCCATGGTTCCATTTGAAGCAAGTAACGTGGGCTATGAAATCGATTGGAATGAAAAATTCCTGAAAGAGACTGAAGGAAAACCACTGAAAAAAATCGAGCTCCACACTCGTCGTGGAAGTAAAATGGGTGAAATGGTGATCACTCAATATGGAATCGAGGGTACCCCTGTTTACTTTTGCGGTACGAGTGGACCAGCGGAGCTGGATCTCAAACCAGACCTTTCCACCGATCAAATTCTTGAAAAACTGAACCGGGTAAAAGAAAACCTCTCACCAATGAGACGGGTAAAGCACCAACTCGGCCTTTGTGAGGCCGCGGAAAACCTGCTGTTCCATCATGCACCACCTGAATCCAAGACCGATCTGAACAAGATGGTAAACGCCATTAAACACTTTCCTATTTATCTTAAATCCCCTCGCCCCTTGCTGGAATCGATCTCTTCCAAAGGCGGATTAAGTCTCACTGAGGTCTCAAAAGCTTTCGAAATGGCTAAATTTAAGGGTGTTTTTTGCGGTGGCGAGATGCTCGATTGGGACGCTCCTACCGGTGGTTTCCTTATTCAAGCTTGCGTCAGCCAGGGCGCATCAGTCGCCAAAAGCATCTTGGCGAGTCTTTGAAGAAAAATAAAAGAAACCCGATTGACTTCGTTATTAATCTTTAGGATACCTGATCGTGAAGTTCTAAGTATAAGCCGAAAAATATGGTTCGGCGTTTCTACCGGTTGCCGTAAATGACCGACTATTTGGAGAATAAAATGATTGTTCTGACCGCACTCATCGGCCTGATCCTCAATTTTGCAACCCCGGCATTTGCCATGGATGCATTCCCTATCGGACCTCAACCCTCACTTACACCAGGTTCACTTTGCACTACACCAGATGCTTATCGCTATCCGGAAAAGATTAGATACTGCAACCGTAACGTGGAAAGCAAACTGAAAGATGACATCGTTAAGCGCTATGATGCAACTTTCGGTTACCGTGTTGGAAGCATCGGTCGACAAAATTTCAAAATTGATCATTATATCCCGCTCTGCATGGGTGGAAGCAACGCTGAAAGCAATCTTTGGCCTCAACACCCAACGGTTTATGCGATCACGGATCCGATTGAGCCACTACTTTGCAATAAAATGGCAAAAGGTGAACTGAGTCAGGCAGAAGCGATTCGTTTGATCAAACTCGTGAAAAACGATCTCTCTCAAGCATCAAAAATGCTTCAGTCCCTTCAAGCAATTTAGATTCATTCAGTTCGATCATTCAAATGTGTTCGCGCATTTTATTTTGATCCAACTCGTTTTCCCACTTCGAAACCACAATGGTGGCAACACCATTACCGATAAAGTTAGTAAGTGCTCGCGCTTCTGACATGAATCGATCCACACCAACAATCAACGCAAGACCGGCAACTGGAATATCGGGAACCACAGCAAGCGTAGCAGCCAGAGTGATAAAACCGGCTCCGGTAACTCCAGAGGCACCTTTTGAGGTAAGCATCGCCACACCTAGAATACTGAGCTCTTGGCCGATCGTGAGATCAATATTCAAGGCCTGAGCAACAAAAAGTGCTGCCATTGTCAGGTAGATGTTCGTGCCATCCAGATTAAATGAATATCCTGCAGGCACAACCAACCCCACAACTGCCCGAGAACAACCAAGCTTTTCGAGCTTTGTCATGAGTGGTACCAGTGCACTCTCTGATGAAGAGGTACCAAGCACCGTTAACAACTCTTCACGAATATAATGCAAAAACTTGAAGATGCTGAAGCCCGCCATTCGGGCAATCGGGCCAAGTACGATGATCACAAATACGGCACAAGCAAGATAGAAAGTCCCCATCAAAGCTGCTAGTTGCCTTAATGAATCAATTCCATATTTACCGATCGTAAAGGCCATTGCTCCACCCGCACCAATAGGCGCAAGCTTCATGATCACATTTACGATGGAAAAGAAAATATGAGAGCAACCTTCAATGAAGTGATGAACGGGTTTACCAACTTCGCCAAGTTTGTTCATGGCGAATCCAAAAAGAATCGCGATCAACAAAACCTGCAAAAGGTCACCTTGTGCCGTGAAAGCATCAAAAAAAGTCTTTGGAATAATGTGGAGGATGAAGTCGACCGTTGATTGTTCTTGAGCTTTCTTGGCGTAATCAGCCATCGCATTCGGGTCAAGCGTCGATGGGTCGACATTAAACCCCTTGCCGGGCTTAAGAACATTCACCACCACAAGACCGATACCAAGAGCCAGAGTCGATACCAGCTCGAAGTAGATCATGGCTTTCGCACCGACACGTCCGACCTTCTTCATGTCGCCGGCATTGGCAATTCCGAGCACTACAGTGCAAAAAATCACAGGTGAAATGATCATCTTGATCAGTGAAATGAACCCTTCTCCAAGCGGTTTCAATTTCACTGCAAAATCAGGCGAAAAATGTCCCAGCAACCCGCCAGCAAAAATCGCAGCGAGCACCCATAAATAGAGATGCTTTGTCTTCATGTTGACTTCAATTATATCAAGAGTGACAATTAAAGAGATGCTTTTTTTCACCGGTTTTCCAGGATTTTTAGGTAGTGAATTAATTCGAGAATTGCTTACTAAGCACGCGAATCAACGGGTGATTTGCCTGGTTCAAAGCAAATTTCTTGCTCTCGCTGAAAATCAACGAAAACAGTTTAATTCCTCAATCAGTGGTCGCATTGATTTTGTCATGGGTGACCTCACTCTCCCCAACCTTGGACTAAGCGAAGAGTTCATCCGCACCCAATCTGGAGAAATCAAACAGATCTTCCATCTTGCTGCAATTTACGATTTGAATGTGAGTGAAGCTCTTGCCATGAAAGTCAATGTCGATGGCACGAAAAACGTACTGGGGTTTGCCCGCAAATGTCAGTCGCTTGAACGATTGCAATACGTGAGCACCTGCTACGTCAGTGGTCGAACTCAAGGTGTGTTCAAGGAAACAGACCTCATTCGGGGTCAGACTTTCAACAACTTCTATGAAAGTACAAAATACCTGGCTGAAGTTGAAGTTCAAAAAGAAATGAATGCCGGATTACCCGTCACCATCTATCGGCCAGGAGTCGTAGTCGGTCACTCCAAAACCGGCGAGACCCAGAAATTCGATGGTCCTTATTTTGTTCTTCAGTGGCTCATGCGCAACCCTAAGAACTTTGCAATTCTACCCACGATTTACACCAGTGACTGCGATTCCGATCAAAGTCACCTTGATTTGGTGCCCAGTGATTTTGTCATTCAAGGAATCGCTCATCTGAGCCAAATGCCAACAACAAAAGGGCAGGTCTTTCAACTTGCTGATCCACAGCCATTACGTGTTGTTGAAATTCTCTCTGAATTTCAAAAAGTATTGGGTAAAAGAATCATCTCCGTGGCTCTTCCTCTTTGGCTTGCCCGTTTTGCCTTGAAACACATCCCCTTTGTTGAGCGGTGGATGGGAGTCCCCTACTCCTCACTCAATTATTTTGCTCACCCGACTTCTTACGACACCACCAATACCCTTCAATATCTTAAAGGCTCTGACGTCGAGATTCCCCGCTTTCAGCAATATCTTCCGATACTGGTTGATTACATGAAAAAGAATCGGAATATCCGCACTAAGGCTTTGGCATGAGCAATCCTGAAAAAGAACCAATTGATCTGTTTCTTGAAAGTCTGATTTCAAAAAATATCGATCTGTATCCGGCTCAAGAAGAAGCCATTCTTGAACTTTACTCTAACAAAAACGTGATTCTCAATACACCGACAGGCTCGGGAAAGTCACTCGTTGCCGCTGCACTTCACTTTTTGTCACTCAATCAAAAGAAACGATCAATTTACACCTGTCCGATCAAAGCCCTGGTGAATGAAAAATTTCTATCACTTTGTCGGGAATTCGGCCCTGATCAAGTGGGCATGATCACCGGTGATGCGACCGTGAATGCAGAAGCGCCGATCATTTGTTGTACAGCCGAAATCCTATCTAACCTTGCGCTTAGACTTGGTGATCAGACTCCATTTTCAGACATCATCATGGATGAATTTCATTATTATTCAGACCGTGACCGAGGAATGGCTTGGCAAATTCCTCTGCTCACCCTCAAAAATTCTCGATTCCTGCTGATGTCAGCCACTTTGGGTGAAACAGAATTTTTTAAGGATAAACTTACAGAACTCAATCAACTCGAAACCGTGATCATCAAATCAAGTCAACGCCCTGTTCCTCTGGAATTCGAGTACAGTGAAACCGCACTTCATTTGAAACTTGCCAAACTGATCGAACAAAAAAAATATCCTATCTATCTGGTTAACTTCACCCAACGTGAATGTGCTGAAGACGCGCAAACCTTACTCAGCACTGACTTCTGCACGAAAGACGAAAAAAAGAAAATTCTCGAATTTATTGAAGGTGTCGACTTCAAAAGTCCTTACGGTAAAGAAATCAGTCGTCTGATCAAACACGGAATTGGTCTTCATCATGCCGGACTTTTACCCCGTTATCGAGTTTTGATTGAAAAGCTGGCTCAACGGGGATTGCTCAAAATCATTTGCGGAACCGACACTCTTGGTGTCGGAGTCAACGTTCCCATTCGAACCGTTCTGTTCACTAAACTCTGCAAATATGATGGCGAAAAAACAAACCTTTTGACTGTTCGAGATTTTCAACAAATCAGCGGACGCGCAGGCCGTAAAGGTTTTGATGATCAAGGCACCGTTGTGATTCAGGCACCTGAACATGTGATTGAAAATCTGGCGATGGAACAAAAAGCAGCAAGCGACCCTAAAAAAGCAAAAAAAATGGTGAAACGCAAACCTCCGGAAAAAGGTTATATTCCTTGGAATGCCGAAACTTTAATAAAATTGAGCCAAGGCCAACCCGAACCCCTCACTTCCCGCTTTCAGGTCAATCATGCATTGGTTCTGAACATGCTGGGCCGGGAAGGCAATACCAACGGCAAGGCTCTAAAAAAACTGATTAAAGACAGTCATGAAAACCCGATTCAAAAAAAACGTCACTTAAAGATGGCTTTTGAATTATTTCGTTCACTTGTCGATCGTAAAATCATTGAACTCAGCCCACTCCGCGTGAACGTCGATTTACAACAGGAATTTTCGTTGAATCACACCTTGTCACTTTATCTGATCGATACCCTGCATTTGCTGGAACGTGAAAGCGACGATTATGCTCTAGACCTACTGACGTTGGTAGAATCGATCGTAGAAAACCCGGACTTGATCTTGCGTCGGCAAGTGGACCGGTTGAAAACGGAAAAAATGGCTGAACTGAAAGCCGCTGGAATGGAATACGAAGAACGGATCGAAGAGCTTGAGAAAGTAGAGCATCCAAAACCTAACCGAGATTTCATTTATGATACGTTCAATGCTTTTGCAGCAGCCCACCCTTGGGTGAACCAAGAGAACATCCGCCCTAAAAGCATTGCACGTGAAATGTTCGAAACCTTCCAATCTTTTCATGAATATATCCGGGATTATGATCTTGAACGGGTTGAAGGCTTGCTTCTGCGGTATTTGAGTGAAGTCTATAAAGTACTGGTTCAAACCGTACCTGAATCTTTTCGAACCGATGCGGTTCTTTCGATGATTGAATACTTTCGTACGGCTCTTCTTGAAATCGATTCAAGCTTGGTTGATGAGTGGGAAAGTTTGCGCGACCCTGATTTCGCACGAAAAAAAGCGATCAAAGATGCCGAACGAGAAAATGCTCAACTCGCCAAAGAACTCGAAAAGCAATTGATTGAAAACAATAAACGTAAAATCAGGATCTCGATTCAACATCAGGTTTTTCGAGTATTGAGATGTCTGGCAAATCGCGATTACCTGCAAGCTGCCACATTACTTCAGTGTCCGGCTGAAACTTTAGAACAATCAATGAAAGACTATTTCGTAGATCACAAACACATCCTATTAGATCAGCGTGCCCGTTCAAATCACTTCACCAAAATAGAGCAAATTTCAGCCAATCAATTCACTGTCGAACAAACCCTCTGTGACCTTGAAAAGTTATATGACTGGTCGATCAAAATCGAGGTTGAGTTTGATGCAGAATCAACACCGAAACTAAAACTCCTAAAAGCCCCTGAAGCAACTTAACCCCCTAAATGCACCCGGTGCTTTTTTGATGCTGGGTGCGTTAAGAGGCTGTATTCACTCCCTCTTTCAATCACGAAAATTCCCGACAAATCATTTCAAAATTAGCCTTTTCTGCGATAGTTTTTCAAGGCTATGAGAACAATCTCGGTCCAAAAAGAAGACGGCAATCAGATTGCCATTCAGGCCTACCCTATCGATGAAGTTGGCGCCAACGAACGTGCTGATTTCTTCACCAAAAGAAGCCTCAAAAAAGACTCTAAACTCTCAGCCCTTTATCTGGCCATGAGCATGTGTGACCTCACCACTCTCGAAGGTGCAGACACCCCCGGACGCGTGAGACAAATGTGCGCAAAAGCGCGCAACCCGGTTCCGCCTGAAATGATTGCTCCACTTCTTGAGAAAAAAGGATTCGCCCCGGTACCATCAGTGGCAGCCGTTTGCGTTTACCCATCCATGGTTCCACACGCTGTCGAAGCGTTGCATGGATCTGGAATTCTGGTTGCATCGGTTTCAACCGCGTTTCCTTCAGGCCAAGCACCACTTCAAGTTAAAATCGACGACACTTCCTTTGCTGTTGAAAACGGGGCGAGCGAAATCGACATGGTCATCAATCGCGGCGCATTTCTTTCCGGTGACTATCAGACCGTATTCGACGAAGTCGTGGCCATCAAGAAAGCCTGCAAAGACGCTCACCTAAAAGTGATTCTCGAAACCGGCGAACTTGGGTCTTATGACCACGTACGCTTGGCCAGCGAAATTGCAATGGAAGGCGGAGCAGACTTCATCAAAACTTCGACCGGAAAAGTAACTCCCGCAGCAACATTGCCTGTAACTCTGGTCATGCTTCAGGCAATCAAAGATTTTGAAAAACGAACCGGCAAAAAAATCGGCATGAAACCAGCCGGTGGTATTCGCACTTCAAAACAAGCCATCCAATATCTTTGCATGGTGAACGAAGTGATGGGCCCCGACTGGATGAATCCTCAGATGTTTCGCTTTGGCGCGAGCGCCTTGGTCAATGATTTACTGAAACAGATCTTCAAAGAAGCGGCCGGACACTACTATTACGATAAAGCATTCGCACAGGACTAATTTATGCAAACAACTCATCACAAACCATTTCATCTCGAATACGCACCATCGATTGAATCAACCGACATCGTAAAAATCGAAGCGAAAAACAAACTCTTCATCGATGGGAAATTCGTAGAGCCAACGAGCAAGAAATATTTTTCAACGGTGAACCCCGCAACCGGATCAACACTGGCTCAAATTGCCGATGCAAATGCAAAAGACGTTGACCTTGCAGTTAAATCAGCACGTAAAGCTTATAGCAAAGTGTGGTCAAAGATGTCGGGCAAGGATCGCGGAAAATATCTATTCCGCATTGCCCGTCTCATCCAGGAACACGCTCGCGAACTTGCAGTGCTCGAAACTCTTGATAACGGAAAACCGATTAAAGAATCGCGCGATATTGACATTCCACTGGTTGCCGCCCACTTCTTTTATTATGCAGGCTGGGCAGACAAATTGGATTACGCCATTCCTGGTAAAGACGTAAAACCGCTGGGTGTGGTTGGACAAGTCATTCCATGGAACTTTCCTCTACTGATGGCGGCATGGAAAATCGCACCTGCACTTGCATGTGGTAACACCGTAGTGATCAAACCTGCCGAAACTACGTCACTTTCCATTCTTTTACTCGCTCAAATTTTCCAAGAAGCCGGTCTTCCAGACGGGGTTGTAAATATTGTTACCGGCGCCGGTGAAACGGGTGCGGCAATCGTCAATCACAACGACATCAATAAAATTGCGTTCACGGGTTCAACCGAAGTTGGGCGCATCATTCAAAAGGCCGTTGCAAAGACCGATAAAAAACTCACCCTCGAATTGGGCGGAAAATCGGCACACATCGTTTACGAAGATGCGGCAATTGATCAAGCCGTTGAAGGTGCCATCAACGGAATCTTCTTCAACCAAGGTCATGTGTGCTGTGCGGGTTCTCGCCTTCTTCTCGAAGAATCAATCGCCAGCGAGTTTGTCGATAAATTGAAAACACGAATGGAAACCTTACGCGTAGGCAATCCACTCGACAAGAACACTGACATTGGCGCAATCAATTCAGCGGCTGAACACAGTAAAATTCAAAAACTGATTCAAACCGGAATTTCGGAAGGTGGAGAATACTTCGAACCGACTTCGAGCCAGTTGCCGGAAAAAGGGTTCTTCCAAAAACCATGTTTCTTTAACAATGTTTCTTCAGCGTTCACGCTCAGCAGAATCGAAGTGTTCGGGCCAGTGCTTGCCATCTCGACCTTTAGAAGTGTTTCTGAAGCGATCGCAAAAGCAAACGACACTCAATACGGATTGGCGGCAGGAATCTGGTCTGAAAAAGGTTCTAAAATCCATAAGACTGCTGCGGGTCTCAAGGCCGGTGTCATTTGGGCAAATACTTACAACAAGTTCGACCCCAGTTCACCGTTCGGCGGCTACAACGAAAGCGGCTTCGGTCGCGAAGGCGGTCGTCACGGCCTCTTCCCCTATCTTTCAATTTAATTGAGGAACAAATCATGTCAGAACTCACGAAGTCATCAGCAAATCTGAAAATCGCAAAAACAATCAAACTCTTCATCGGCGGAGATTTTCCTCGCACTGAATCGGGTCGAAGCATGCCGGTTTTTCAGGCAAAATCAAAAAAACTTTACGCAAATCTCTGTAAGGCTTCCCGCAAAGATCTTCGCAATGCAGTCACTGCAGCTCAAGGAGCTCAACACGGATGGGCAGCAAAAACCGCCTACAACCGCACACAAATTCTTTATCGTATGGCCGAGATGACCGAAGGCAAACGCGAAGAATTCATCGAAGTTTTGACCGGCACATTGGGTTACACCAAGATTCAAGCCAACAAAGCGGTGAATGAAGCTATTGATGCCTTTGTTTATTACGCTGGTTTTGCTGACAAATACCAACAACTGGTTGGTACCGTAAACCCGGTGAGTGGGCCCCACCACAATTTCACTACGTCTGAACCCGTCGGAGTCGTTGCCCTAGTTGGTAATGTAAAATTCAATCTGGGTGACTTAGTTGCGCAAATTGCGGCAGTGATCGCTTCCGGTAATGCTGTTATCGTCATCATGGCAAATGAAGGTGCCGCATCGATAGCTCCGCTTTCTGAAGTCTTTGCAACCAGTGATCTTACCAAAGGCGTGGTGAATTTGCTTACCGGCGATCTTCAAGAGCTTTACCCACACATGGGTACACACATGGAAATCAATTCGATCAGTTTTCAAAACTCCGATAAAAAAGTCTTGGGTGAATTGAAAGAAATGGGTGCCACCAACATGAAACGCGTGATTGGACCGGTGAAAGAACAGCTTTCACTCGATCACTTAATCAACTTCGTGGAATACAAGACGGTATGGCACCCGATTGGAAACTAGTTAAGACTTGAGGCTAGCCAATTGGTCTTTTTGATCCATGGCTTCGAGGTCAGAACAGCCACCGATCAGCTTCTCGCCAACGTAAATTTGAGGAACGGTTTTCATGCCGCTTCTTTTTTCTTGTGCTTCCCATTCAGCATCTGACCAGTCATCGATCATGATCTCGTCATAAGATAAGCCGCGTTGCTTGAGGATGGCCTTAGCCTTGACACAATATGGACAAACTTTCATCGAATAAATAGTGATTTTCATGCTCTGATTATAACTCATATTTATGGTAAAACATACTCATGAAGACCTTAGGAATGCGTCATGTCGCTTTGAATGTTAAAAATGCTCAAGCTTCAAAAGACTTTTACTGCAAAGTCATGAAGATGGAAGTTGAATGGGAACCGGATGCTAAAAGCGTCTACGTTGCCACTTACATCACCGATGCTCAAGGAAACAAAAAAGCAATCGACAATCTTGCACTTCACCAGGCTGATGCGCCTCTTTACAAACCGGGATCACTCAATCATATCGGCTTCTTTGTTCCAGCGATTGATGATGTTGATGAATGGTATGCACATGTTCAGGCACATGGGGCAAAAATTGTGAAAGAAATCAAAACTCACCGCGATGGTGCCCGATCATTTTATTTTGAAGATATCGATGGCAACGTCATTCAACTTCTGTTTCATCCGCCGATGAAAAACGATTAAATCAATTCAACTTTTCCGTTATTGATTTGAAGCTTCAGATCGCCCTTCAAAAACGAGAAAAGCTTCATCGTGCCTTCTTCACCCAATTGAGATGAAACAAGGCCGCTTGCTTTGAAGTCTTCCAGGGTTTTTGCCTTCAAGCGAACGAGTGATAGTTGAGAACCGGGTGTTACGATGTGCTTACCCGCAATTTGATATTCATCTGCAACTAAAGAAAGGCAAACCTTTAGAAGGTCCATCATGATGTTTTCATCGGATGAAGCCTGCAAAATGTTTTTACGTTTCAAGTCGGGTGGTAGCTCTTTTTCAGCAGACATACCCTTGCTAATAGCTTGAAGAATCTTGTCAAAGTGAGGTGCTTTCAGCTCACCTTTTGATAACCCCCGAAAG